>JAGVUH010000615.1 GCA_019136395.1 Gammaproteobacteria bacterium | reverse complement strand
ATCCCGGCGGCAACGGCAACCGGGAGGTCGAGGAATTCGCCGCCCGCTGGCGCCAACGCCAACCCCACTGGGACATCCGCGTCTGCTTCATCGAATTCGCCGACCGGCTGGTCGCGGAGGGGCTGGAGGAGGCCGCCCGGGAGGCCGAGCGGGTCATCGTCGTGCCTCTGATCCTCAATGCCGCCGGCCATGTGAAGATGGAGCTTCCCGAGCACCTCGAAGCCGCCCGGGCCCGCTTCCCCGCCACCGAGTTCATCTATGTCCCCCACCTGGGTTCGGAGGAGGCCATCCTGAAGGTGCTCCGGCGGCGCCTGCATCAGGCCATGAGCGCCCTGGATCGCCCGGACCCCCGGACCACCGGCGTCATCCTCCTCGGCCGGGGGTCCTCGGACCCCATGGCCAACGGTGAGGTGGCCAAGATGGCGCGCTGGCTCTTCGAGGCCAGCCACCACGACCTGGTGGACATCGCCTTCACCGGCGTCGCCTTCCCGCGCCTGGAGGGGGTCGTCCAGCGCCAGGCCCGACTGGGCATGACCCAGATCGTCGTCATGCCCTACTATCTCTTCACCGGCACCCTGATCGAGCGCATCCGCCGCCAGGTGGACCACCTCCGCGGCCAATATCCCCACCTGCGCTTGACCTGCTCCGACTATTTCGGCTTCGAGCCGGAGATCTTTGATCTGGTCGAGCAGCGGGTACGGAACGGCCGCGCGGGGATCGGTGTCATGCCCTGCGACGGCTGCAAGTATCGGGAGCTGGCGCATGACGCGGGGCATGCGCATCATCATGACCACGGGCCCGAACAGGGTCATGGGCACCAACACGGGCATGGGGACCAACCCGGACATGTTCACCAGGCAGGCGTCGAGCCCACTCTGCCCGGTCCTCCCGCGCTGGCGGAGAGGAGGTCCAAAGGCCATTGCCACCCTCAAGGTATACACCTGACGGGAAGTCATCCAGTTGCTGGAGGCCCGCGGTGAGTGCGTTCATCGCCGGCACCACCGAGCAGCCCAGGGTGGCCACTCCCGAGGGCCTCACCGCTGGCGCCGGTGTGTCGGGAGCGGTGGCCGACACGGCACCGGACCCGGGTGGTCATCCGCCGGGAACCGTCACCGAACAACTGACCGCGGCGGGGCGGCGCATCGAACACGAATCCTTCGCCATCATCGACCGGGAAACGGGACCCCATGACTACCCGGCGGAACAGTGGCCCCTGGTGCGGCGCCTGATCCATGCCACCGGGGATTTCGACTTCAACGGCCTCACCGCCTTCCACCCGGACGCGGTGGCGGCCGGCATCGCCGCCCTGCGGGCGGGTCGCCCCATCGTCGCCGACGTGGAGATGATCGCCGTCGGCCTGTCCCGCCCCCGCCTGGCCCATTTCGGCATCAGCGTCCAGCACTTCATCGCCGACGCCGACATCATTCGCCAGGCCCAGGCCGAGAACAGCACCCGCGCCGTGCAGGCCATGCGCAAGGCCTGGCGCCTGGGCCTCCTCGACGGCGGCCTGGTGGCCATCGGCAATGCCCCTACTGCCCTGCTGGAGGTGATCCGTCTGGTCAGAGACGAGGGCGCGCGCCCAGGGCTCATCATCGGCATGCCGGTGGGCTTCGTCGCCGCCGCCGAATCCAAGGAGGCCCTGGGACGGCTCACCGGGGTCCCTTGGGTCCTGACCCGGGGCCGCAAGGGCGGCTCCACCCTGGTCGTTGCCGCCCTGCGGCCCGGGCGGCGACGGAGGCCCTGGTGACCGGTCGGATGCCCGAGAGCGTCGACTGCCTGCTGCCCAATGGTCAGAGGGCGCGCTTCGCGGTCAGCGCGGGGCAACTGTTCGTGTCCGACGCCGATGTTGCTGAAGGGCCGCTGCCCGGCAATGGAGCCATTGCTGTCCCAGACCGGCTGCCAGCCCAAGCCTCCGCTGGTGGCAAGAAGCAGCTCCAAGGCACCGCTTTCGGTACCACTCATCGCGCGGATACCGTATCCACTGGACCCAAGGCCGCTCGGGCCGTGGTGATCAAGGACGCGGGCGATGACCCGGACTGCACCCACGGCGCCCACATCACCGCCGAGGTCCGCCTCCTGCCCGATGCCCCCGGGGAGGTGCGGCTGCGGGGTGGCACCGGGGTCGGTACCGTCACCCAGCCCGGCCTAGGGCTGGAGGTCGGCGCACCGGCCATCAATCCGGTGCCACGCCGCAACATCCTGGCCAACGTCCGCGCCGCCGCCGGGGCGTTGCTGGCGGACCGGGGCCTGGAGGTGACCATTTCCGTCCCTGGCGGCGAGGTCATGGCGCGCAGGACCCTCAACCCCCGGCTGGGCATCCTCGGCGGCATCTCCATCCTCGGCACCACCGGCATCGTGCGCCCTTACTCCACCGCCGCCTTTCGCGCCAGCGTGGTCCAGGGTACCGAGGTGGCCGCCGCCCAGGGCCAGGATACGATTGTCCTCACCACCGGCGGGCGCACGGAAAAGTTCGTCATGCGCGCCCTGCCCACGCTGCCCCCGGTCTGTTTCGTGCAGATGGGCGACTTCACCGGCGCCGCCCTGGATGCCGCCGCCCGCCTGGGCATCCGCCAGGTGGTCATCGGCTGCATGGTCGGCAAGCTGGCCAAGATGGCCCAGGGCGAGACCATGACCCACGCCCGGCGGGCGGAGGTGGACCGGGACCTGCTGGCGGCGGTCGCCCGGGATTGCGGCGCTCCAGAAGAGGTCTGCGCCGACATTCGCCGGGCCGAGACCGCCCGCTACGCCGCCGAGCGCCTGGCCGAACTGGGCCTGGCCCCGGCCTTCCACCTGGCCCTGGCCCGGCGACTGATCGCGACCCTCGCCGCCCGCTATCCGGACCAGTTCGACCTGCGGGTGCTGGTGTGCGACTTTGAAGGCGAACACCTGCTCGCCGAGGCTAGTACCGCGCCCCACTCGGACATCCTGGTTGGGCGACCGGGGTGATGGACGCCGCACCACACCACCCCTGCCGGGTCATCGGCGTCCTCGACGACGGCCCCGCTGGCCTCACCGCCAGGGCCCTGGCCGAGCTGCGCGGCGCGGACCTGGTGATCGCGGGCCGTCGCCTGCTGGACCTGTGCGCGGACCAGATTGCGTCCACCGCCGAGCGCCGCGACCTCACGGGTCGCCTGGCCCAGGTGCCGGACTGGATCGACGCGGCCCTGGCCCAGGGCCGGCGGGTGGTGGTCCTGGCCACCGGCGACCCCCTCTTCCACGGCATCGGTGGCTTCCTCAAGGCGCGCCTGTCCGCGGAGCGCCTGGAGATCCTGCCCAACGTCTCCACGGTGCAACTGGCCTGCGCCCGCCTCGGCCTGGCCTGGCAGGACCTGCGGATCGTGTCGGTCCACGGCCGGGACAGTGGCGAGTGGTGGGAGGGGGCTGGGCCCGAGCATGGGCTCTATCCGATTGCGCAAGCGTTGCGGGATAGCGCGGCGGAGATCGGGCAAGCCATCCCCCATCCGGTCCCGCCGATCAGGCGGCCGGAGGGCGTCATGGATCACGTGGCGGATGCCCCCCTTCCCCCCCCTCTCCCCAACCCTCCCCCGCCGGGGGGGAGGGAGTTGGAGCGGGGCGAGAGGGTCGCGCACCTGGCCATCCTCACCAGCCCGGCCAACGGGCCGGACCGCATCGCCCGGCTGCTGCTTCAGGAGGGCCTGGCGGATGTCTGCCGCCTGGCGGTGGTCAGCCGCCTGCGCCGGCC
>JAGVUH010000403.1 GCA_019136395.1 Gammaproteobacteria bacterium | reverse complement strand
GCCGTTCCAGCAGTCGGCCAAAGGGGAAGGCGGGACCCAGCAGCGAAAAGGCCATGAATGTCAACCTGGTAAAGTTGCCGGCAGCCGATGGCCGCCAAGGGCGGTTGCTGCCTTAACGAGAACCTGCGGGCCTTGCTTGCTCATGAGCGGTGATGAAGAACACCCCATCTCATGAAAGCGAGGAGCACCCAGCCAGCCGCCGGGCCGCAGCGGGCCGGGATGGCGGGAAGCCGCGGCGTCAGGATTCATCGGCTCACCCCCTCCCCCTGCTCCTGGCCGCATGGGTCCGCCATCCCGCCCGCGGGCCGGCGCCGCCGCGCCAGCCAGCGGGAGAACTGATCCACGTAGAGGTAGAAGACGGGGGTGACGAACAGGGTCAGGAGCTGGGAGAACAGCAGCCCGCCCACCACCGCCACCCCCAGGGACTGGCGCGCCTCGCCCCCGGCGCCCCAGCCGATGGCGATGGGCAGGGTGCCGAACAGGGCGGCGAGGGTGGTCATCATGATGGGCCGGAAGCGCGTCAGGCAGGCGGCGTGGATGGCCTCCCGGCCGCTCAGGCCCCGGGCGCGCTCCGCCTCCAGGGCGAAATCCACCATCATGATGCCGTTCTTCTTGACAATGCCGATGAGCATGATGATGCCCACGTAGGCGTACATGTCCAGATCCAGGCCCAGCAGCTTGAGGGCCGCCAGGGCGCCGAAGCCTGCCAGGGGCAGGGCGGTGAGGATGGTCAGGGGGTGGAGGAAGCTCTCGTAGAGCACCCCCAGGACCATGTAGATGACCAGCAGGGTGATGATCAGCAGGAAGCCCATGCTCGCCAGGGAGGCCTGGAAGGCCTGGGCCGTGCCCTGGAAGACGGCGTGGACCCCGGCGGGCAGGGTCTCCCGGGCGAGGCGCTCGATCTCCAGGATCACCGGGCCGATGGCGGCCTGGGGCTTGAGGTTGAAGGAGATGGTGGCGGAGGGGAGTTGCCCCAGGTGGTTGACCGTGCGCGGGGCCACCGTCTCGGTGAGGCGGGCCACCGCCCGCAGGGGTACCAGTTCGCCGCCCCGGGCCCGCAGATAGAGCCCCTCCAGGGCGTCCGGGTCCGCGCGGTGGGCCGGGTCCAGCTCCAGGATGACGTAGTAATAGTTGGCGGCGGCATAGATGGTCGACACCTGGCGCTGGCCATAGGCCGAGTAGAAGGCGTCCTGGATCTGGCGCAGGCTCAGCCCCAGGGCGGCGGCCTGGTCGCGGTCGATCTGGATCTCCACCCGCGGCTGACGCACCTGGAGGTCCGACTTGACGTCGATGAGGTCGCCCAGGCCCTTGAGCCGGTCCTCCATGAGGGCACCGTAGCGTTGCAGGTCCGCCAGGTCGTTGCCCTGGAGGGCGAGCTGCCACTGGGCGCTGGTCAGGCGCGAGCCGATGGTGATCAGGGGCGGATTGACCAGGGAGACGTTGAGGCCGGGGATGGCGTTCAGTTGTGGCCGCAGGCTGGCGATGATCGCGTCCACCGAGTGCTCGCGCTCGGCGGCGGGGGGTAGGCTGAGGAAGGCGAGGCCAGCGTTGTCGCTGAGGAAGCCCACCGTGGAGGCGACGTTGGCCGTGCGGGCGTCCGGGTCCGCCAGCAGCACGGCGTTGAGCCGTTCCTGGTAGCGGACCATGTCGGCGAAGGAGGTGCGGTCGTCCACCTGGGAGAAGATGCGGAAGAAGGCCTGGTCCTGGGTGGGGATGAAGCCCTTGGGCAGGTCCCGGAAGAGCAGGACGGTGCCGGCCACGGTCGCCAGGGTCAGGCCCAGCATCAAGCCGCGGTGGCCCAGGGCGAGTTTCAGGGTCCCCGCCGGGGATGGTCCGCCGGGTTATCGGACCCCAGCAGGCGGCTGGCCAGCATGGGGGTCAGGCTCAGGGACAGGAAGCCGGAGAGCAGGATGGCGGCGGTGATCGCCACCGCGAACTCCCGGAACAGGCGGCCGAGGATGCCCTCCATGAAGAGGATGGGGATGAAGACCGCCGCCAGGGAGATCGTCATCGACAGGACGGTGAAACCGATCTCGCGGCTGCCGCGCAGGGCCGCCTCCAGGGCGCCCTCGCCGGCCTCCCGGCGGCGGATGATGTTCTCCAGCACCACGATGGCGTCGTCCACCACGAAGCCGATGGACAGGGTCAGGGCCATGAGCGACAGGGTGTTGAGGCTGTAGCCCAGCAGGGCCATGACGATGAAGGTGGCGATGATCGCCAGGGGGATCACCAGGCTGGGGATGAGGGTCGGTCGCCAGGCGCGGATGAAGACGAAGATCACCGCCACCACCAGGACCAGGGTCAGGACCATGGTGAGCTGGACGTCCACCACCGATTCGCGGATGAAGTCGCTCTGGTCGTAGAATAGCTCCAGGGTCGCCGCCCCGGGCAGGGCCGCCGCCAGGCCGGGCAGCCGGGCCTTGATGGCGTCCGTCAGGCGCACCGCGTTGGCCCCGGCCTGTTTGCGCACCATGATGAAGAGGGCGTCCTGGACCTGGCCGTCCTTGAGGGACCAGGCGCGGCTATGCTCCAGTTCCACCCCGTCCACCACCTGGCCCAGGTCCGAGAGGCGCACCGGGTTGCCGCCCTGATAGCGCACCACCAGGTCGCGGAAGGCCGCGGCGTCCAGCAGCCGCCCTTCCGGATTAAGCGTATAGGCGCTCACCGGCCCGTCCAGGGTGCCGCCGGGGAGGTTGACGTTGCCGGTGCGCAGGGCCTCCGCCACCTCGTCGATGCCGAGACCGCGGTGGGCCAGGGCGTCCGGGTTGACCTGGACGCGCACGGCGTACTTCTGCGGCGGCGCCAGGTCGATCTTGCCCACCCCTTCGAGCATGGACAGGCTGGCGATGATCAGGCTCTCCCCCAGGTCCGAGAGGGTGGTGAGGGGCAGGGTCGCCGAGGTCAGGGCCAGGACCATCACCGGCATGTCCGCCGGGTTGACCTTGACGAAGGTCGGCGGGTTGGGCATCTCCGGCGGCAGCACGCCCAGGGCGGCGGCGATGGCGGCGCTGATGTCCTGGGCCGCCGCGTCGATATTCCGCGACAGGGCGAACTGGACGTTGATGGTGGTCGTCCCCAGGGACGAGGTGGAGGTCATGGAATCGATGCCGCTGATGGAGGCGAACTGCTTCTCCAGGGGCAGGGCGACGGCGGCGGCCATGATCTCGGGGTTGGCGCCGGGTAGCTTGGCGGTGACGCTGATGGTGGGAAAGTCCACCGTCGGCAGGTTGCTGATCGGCAGCCGGTCGTAGGCGATGAGCCCGAACAGTAGCAGGGCCAGCATGACCAGGGTGGTCATCACCGGCCGGCGGATGAAGCGTTCGGAGAAGTTCACGGCGCGGGGACCCGGCGGTCAGGTCGGCGGGACCGGCTTGAGGGGGGTACCGGGCTTGAGCTTGTTCTGGCCCGCCACCACCACCGCCTCGCCCGGGGTCAGACCGCTCAGGATCAGGGTGCGGGACTCCAGGCGCTCGCCGGCCCGGACCGGCCGCAGCTCCGCCTGGCCGTCGGCGCCGGCGACGAAGACGCAGGTCCCCTGGGGGCACTTGACCACCGCCTCGTCGGGCACCAGCAGGCTGTCGGCCAGGGTGCGCAGCACCAGGCGCACCTTGACGAACTGGCCGGGCCAGAAAAAGGCGTCCGCGTTGGCGAAACGCGCCTTGAGC
>JAGVUH010000093.1 GCA_019136395.1 Gammaproteobacteria bacterium | reverse complement strand
TTGCCGTATCTCCAGCTACCTTCAGTCCATGGCCTACCGCGGCTATAACCCGCTCGTCGCCATCCAGATGGCACTCTCCGGGCAGATTTATGCGGAGGGGAGCGAGTAGTTACACCTGTTCAAGAAAGTCCAGGGGGCCATTTCGGTCTATACCTCGGAGCTTGATCACAGCGACGATGGCCCCAGCCCGGAAGTGCTGCTTACCGACCGGCTCACCAAGGAAAAAGAGCGTCTCGATGACGCCCTGGAAGTGCTGGCTCACCTTTGCGACCCCGTGCCGCCACCCAAGGGCGAACTCGAACACATCCATTTCTTTTGCGGGAATACGGAGGTGCCCGACGACCTCAAGGCCCATGAACCGCAACGGGTCGCGCTGTATAAGGGTGTCGCGGCCCTGGTACGCGCCTACGCGAGCCTGGCCGATGACCTTGCGGAGGCCGGCTACAGTAGCGCCCAGATCACAAACCTGAAACAGGACCTTGACCAGTACCTCAAGCTCAGGGAGATCATCCGGCAGGCCAGTGGCGAAACGATTGACCTCAAGGCATACGAGGCGGACATGCGCCACCTCATTGATACCTACATCGAAGCCAAGGCGCCGCGCCCGATTTCTGACTTCGGGGAGGTGGGACTGCTTGATCTCATCGTCAACAGCGGCATCGCGGCGGCCGTGTCCACGCTCCCGGAGGGCATCAAGGGCCACAAGGAGGCCGTGGCCGAGACGATTGCCAACAATGTGCGCAGCAAGATCACCCAAGAGCGCGTTAATGATCCGGCCTTCTTCGACAAGATGTCGGCGCTGCTCGCCGAGATCATCGCTGAACTCAAGGCCCGGCGGATCGACTACGAGGAATTCCTAAAGCGCATGGGCGAACTCGCCAAGCAGGTGCAGGCTGGGAAGACCGATGAGACACCGGAGCGCCTCGATACACCGGCCAAACGCGCGCTCTACAACAACCTCAATCATGATGAGGATCTGGCACTCCAGATCGACGCAACGGTCCGCCGCGTGAAGCCTGCAATGTTCCACGGCAATCCCATGAAAGAGAGATTCATCAAACAAGCCCTGCTGTCGCTGCTCAACCATGACCGCGATGCCGTCGAGCGCATCTTCCTGATTATCAAGGCCCAGGAAGAGTACAAATGAAGACCTGGTTTGAGATCGGCGAGGTCCGCGTCGATGTGGTGCGCAAAGACATCAAGCATCTGCACCTGAGCGTTCTCCCCCCTTCCGGAGCGGTGCGCATTGCCGCCCCGGAGCGCATGAGCCTGGACGCCGTGCGGGTCTTTGCGATTGGCAAGCTAGCCTGGATTCGTCGCCAACAGCAGAAGCTGAGGGATCAGGAGCGCGAGACGCCCAGAGAGTATTTGGACCGTGAGAGCCACTACGTCTGGGGCCAACGGTATTTACTCCACCTGCTGGAGGTCGATCAACCGCCCTCCGTGGGACTCAGCCACCACCGGCTGGTGCTGCGGGTCAGGCCAGGAACGGATGCCGCCCGCAGGGAGGAACTCCTGGAGGAATGGTACCGTGATGAACTGCGCGCTGCTGCCCAACCGCTCATCGAGAAGTGGCAGCGCATCATGGCGGTGGAAGTTCAGCGTTGCTTTGTGCGACGGATGAAGACCAAGTGGGGGAGCTGCAACCCTGACAAGGCGACCATCCGGCTGAATACCGCGCTTGCGCGCAAGCCAAGGGAGTGCCTGGAATACATCATCGTCCACGAAATGGCCCATCTTACCGAGCATACCCACAACGAGCGTTTCGTGGCCATGCTGGATCAACTCATGCCCAAGTGGCAGTACCACCGTGATGTCTTGAACAGAATGCCCGTCCGGCACGAAAAGTGGGATCACCCGCTGATTGAACTCACTAACTCCTAATTTGTGCCTGACCGAAAACCCATTAAATTCGCCAAAACCACCCCGCCCGGCCGGCGTCAGCGGGTCATCCGGGCTCATTCCGTGGTGAATTGAATGCGGCGCGCCGAGCTAATTGAG
>JAGVUH010000592.1 GCA_019136395.1 Gammaproteobacteria bacterium | reverse complement strand
AGCCGTTTTTACAACATTGATACTCATGTCCTCGCCATTCAGGCCGTCATGAACTATCAGAGAGACGCTCTCCATGTGGCCAATCTTATTTACTCAACGCCTTTCACAGCAGATCAACAGTCAAATGTTGATCCTCGTTTTTGCGATTGTAATCGGACTGTCTGCTACCCCATTGGCTCTGGCTAACCCCCAGGACAACCAGGCTGTTCAAGACACGCCTACCGAGGACACGCAAAATTCCTGTAGCACCGACTTAACCTGCGGCCAAGAGACCAAGATCCCTTCGGCAAAAAATATCCAGCGGCTGATTCCGGACCTGTCCCAGTGGGCGCCAATCCGTCTGGATCAAGGCACGACGCCACTCCAGGTCGCGCTAACAACCCAGCGGGAAGCCTTCACCGAGCCAACCACCGGCATGGCCTTCGCGCGGATTGCGGGGGCCTGTTATCAGTTCCCCCCTGCAGCTCCCGCCGCCCAGGCGAGTTCCCACCCGGAGGGCATTCGGGCTTGCTTCCCGTCCTTCGATCTCGGTAGCCACGAGGTCACCTTCGCTGAATATGACCTTTTTGTCCAGGCAACCGAACGCGAGTTGCCGGACGACAATGGCTGGGGCCGGGGGTCCCGTCCGGTCATCAATGTCAGTATTTACGACGCCATGGCCTTCGCCACCTGGCGCCATGGCCTTCGCCACCTGGCTCAGCCGGAAAACCGGTGAGACCTTTCGCTTGCCCACCGAAATGGAATGGGAGCACGCCGCCCGGGCCGGCAGCCGAACACTCTACCCTTGGGGGAATGACCTGGGCATCAACCAGGCCAACTGCAATGGTTGCGGCAGCCGTTGGGATGGCATCGAGACCGCGCCGGTAGGATCTTTCGCCCCCAATCCCTGGGGTTTACACGACATGATCGGCAACGTCGCGGAATGGACCTGTTCGATTCGCGATCCCGACCCGGCGCAGTCCTTCGAAAATTGCGACAGTCCCTATGCCTCACGCCGCCGGGTTTATCGTAACGGTGGCTGGAGTGACGGACCTGAGCGCCTGGCAGCCAACTTCCGTGACTGGAACGCCGGCATTCGCAAGACGGACTTTGTCGGCTTCCGTCTGGTACGGGAGTGTAGCGAATGCGACACCACGAACTCCAGGCCGATCTTAACGACCTCCCCCGCCACCCCCTCCGTGGGAGAAGAAGGATGAGGAAGCTGCCCCTGATCACCAGCCTCGCCCCTCTAATATTACTTGCGGCACCGGTTGGCGCCCAGACGCAGACTCAGACCCAACCTCAGGACGGGGGCGCCCTTTACCAGGCCCACGCCTGTGCTAGCTGTCATGGCAAAAATGGCCTGCAGCCCATCTCCCCGGACTATCCCATGCTCGGCGGTCAGAATGCGCGCTATCTGTTACGGCAAATGATCGACATCCGGGACGGTGCCCGCACCAATGCCCTGGCCACCACCATAATGATCGACATCCGGGACGGTGCCCGCACCAATGCCCTGGCCACCACCATGCGGACGGCCGTCAGCGAGGTATCCGACGAGCATTTCGCCATCATTGCTGATTGGCTGTCACGCAAGTAGGGCGATAGGATCGACTCCAGAGAAGCCGGATTAGCTATCCAGGGTTGATCAAGGCGTCATCCGAGATGACGAGATGACGCCTTGATCCAGCCAAGGATCCCGGAGGCCGATAACCCGGACCCACGCCGATGAAAGGGCCGAACTGGCATTTGCCAAAGCGCTCACAAGAAGACCAGATCAGTCGACGATCTCCCCCTCCAACACCTTCTCGAAGACCAGGACCCCGTTGTCCACCTCGACCTCGATGACATCGCCAGGGCCGAAGCGGCCGGCGAGGATCTCCTGGGCCAGGGGATTCTCCAACTGGGCGCGAATGGCGCGCTTGAGGGGTCGGGCGCCGTAGACCGGGTCGAAGCCCGCCTCGCCCAGGTGGTCGAGGGCGGCATCGTCCACCACCAGCTTCATGTCGCGGTCCGCCAGGCGCTTCTGCAGGAAGCGGATCTGGATACGGGCGATGGCGCGGATTTGCTCCTGGCGCAGGGGGTGGAAGACCACGATGTCATCCAGGCGGTTGATGAACTCGGGGCGGAAGGCGACCCGCACCACCTCCATCACTGCGGCGCGCATCCGCTGATAATGCTCCTCCCCGGCCAGTTGCTGGATGACGTCCGAGCCCAGGTTGGAGGTCAGGACGATGACGGCGTTACGGAAGTCCACCGTCCGCCCCTGGCCGTCCGTCAGCCGCCCGTCGTCCATGACCTGCAACAGGACATTGAAGACATCCGGGTGAGCCTTCTCCACCTCATCCAGGAGGATGACGCTATAGGGCCGGCGGCGCACCGCCTCGGTCAGGTAGCCGCCCTCCTCGTAGCCGACATAGCCCGGCGGGGCGCCGATGAGCCGCGCCACCGAGTGCTTTTCCATGAACTCCGACATGTCGATGCGCACCATGGCCTCCTCGGTGTCGAAGAGGAACTCCGCCAGGGCCTTGCACAGCTCGGTCTTGCCGACGCCGGTGGGACCGAGGAAGAGGAAGGAGCCGATGGGCCGCATGGGATCGGACAGCCCGGCGCGGGAGCGGCGGATGGCATCGCTGATGGTGGCCACCGCCTCGCCCTGGCCCACCACCCGCTTGCCCAGTTCCTGCTCCATGCGCAGGAGCTTGTCGCGCTCGCCCTCCAGCATGCGCGACACCGGGATGCCGGTCCATTTGGAGACGATGTCGGCGATCTCCTCCTCGGTGACCTTGTCGCGCAGCAGGGTCTTCTCGGCGTGCTCAGCGGCACTGGCGGCCTCCAGGCGCTTCATCAGCTCGGGGATGCGGCCGTACTGGAGCTCCGACATGCGCGCCAGGTCGCCGGCGCGGCGGGCCGTCTCCATCTCCACCCGCACCCGGTCCAGCTCCTCCTTGATATGGGCCGTGCCCTGGAGGGAGGCCTTCTCCGCCTTCCACACCTCCTCCAGGTCGGAAAACTCCCGGTCCAGCTTGGCGATCTGCTCTTCCAGGTCCGCCAGGCGGCGCCGGGAGGCCTCGTCGGACTCCTTCTTCAGGGCCTCGCGCTCGATCTTGAGCTGGATGAGGCGGCGGTCGAGCCGGTCCATCTCCTCCGGCATGGAGTCGATCTCCATGCGGATCTGGGAGGCGGCCTCGTCCACCAGGTCGATGGCCTTGTCCGGCAACTGGCGGTCGGCGATGTAGCGATGGGACAGGGTGGCGGCGGCGACGATGGCCGGATCGGTGATCTCGACCTTGTGGTGGACTTCGTAGCGCTCCTTGAGGCCGCGCAGGATGGCGATGGTGTCCTCGACGTTGGGCTCCTGCACCAGGACCTTCTGGAAGCGGCGCTCCAGGGCGGCGTCCTTCTCGACGTACTTGCGGTACTCGTCCAGGGTGGTGGCGCCGATGCAGTGCAGCTCGCCCCGGGCCAGGGCCGGCTTGAGCATGTTTCCGGCGTCCATGGCCCCCTCAGCCTTGCCGGCGCCGACCATGGTATGCAGCTCGTCGATGAAGAGGATGATGTTGCCCTCCTGGCGGGCCACGTCGTTCAGCACCGCCTTGAGGCGCTCCTCGAACTCGCCGCGGAACTTGGCCCCGGCGATGAGGGCGGCCATGTCCAGGGACAGCAGGCGCTTGGTCTTGAGCCCCTCCGGCACCTCGCCATTGACGATGCGCTGGGCCAGGCCCTCGACGATGGCGGTCTTGCCCACGCCGGGCTCGCCGATCAGCACCGGGTTGTTCTTGGTGCGACGCTGCAGGACCTGGACGGTACGGCGGATCTCGTCGTCGCGACCGATGACCGGGTCCAGCTTCCCCTGCTCGGCCCGCTCGGTGAGGTCGATGGTGTACTTCTCCAGGGCCTGGCGCTGCTCCTCGGCGTTGGGGTCGCTCACCGCCTGGCCACCCCGCATCTGCTCGATGGCGCGCTCGATGGGCCCCTTGCTGGCCCCGGCCTCGCGCATCAGCCGTCCCAGTTCGCCCTTGTCCTCCACCGCCGCCAGGACGAACAGCTCGGAGGAGATGTACTGGTCCTTGCGCTGCTGAGCCAGTTTGTCCACCTGGTTGAGCAGCCGGCCCAGCTCGTTGCCGATGTGCACCTCGCCGGCGTTGCCCTCCACCCGCGGCAGCCGCTCCATCGCCTCGCCCAGGGATGATCGCAGCCGATTGACGTTAACGTCGGCCAGGGACAGCAGGTGCCGGGCGCTGCCGCCCTCTTGGTCCAGCAGGGCCGCCATCAGGTGGACTGGCTCGATGAACTGGTGATCGCGTCCCACCGCCAGGCTCTGGGCGTCCTGCAGGGCCAACTGGAACTTGGACGTCAATTTATCCATGCGCATGACCGGGAATCTCCGCTACTTCATAGGGTTATATATCCCAAATTGGGTAGGCGGGGGTGAATTCAAGATGCGGTGAACATGAATTTTCGGGACCCGCCCGCGCCATAATCCTAGCACCTGGGCCAGACTTAGTAGCCTGGACGCGGTTCAGGACTCTGCTGAATCAGGCCAGACAATGCCGCCAGGAGGGGCGTCAGCTTAGACGCAGGCAACCAGTCACCACCCTAATGCCTGGGCTGGCAAAGAAAGTACTGCCTGCTGATTTTCTTCCTCCCTCCCCCCTGGTGGGGGAGGGTGGGGGAGAGGGGTCTGAAGGGTTACCGACGAAAATGACTATGGGCAGGATTGCAGGCCCCGCCCTGCTCAGTTGGGGATGGCGACCACCTTGACCCGGGCTTGTCCGCCCATGGCGATCTTCTTGGCAGCGGCCCGGGAGAGGTCGATGATCCGTCCCGCCTTGTGGGGACCGCGATCGTTGATGGTCACCTCCACCTCCTTGCCATTCTTGAGGTTGGTGACCTTGACCCTGCTGCCCAGCGGCAGGTGGGGATGGGCGGCGGTCAGAGCGTGTTGATTGAAGACCTGGCCACTGGCGGTTTTCTTGCCATGGAAACCAGGGCCATACCAGGAAGCCTTACCGACCTGGTGGCCATCCACCACCCGGGTCGTTTTAGCGGATTTTTTGCCGTGACTGCCAGCCTCGGCATGCATGGCGGGCGACATGGCCAGGGCAATCACCAGGGCGATTCGGGACAAACCGGCCAGCCGCGAGTTGGAATAGCGTGCCTGGAAACCAGGACTGGTGCTCTCGTTCAAGCGTCCACCTCCGGGAATGGATAGCGAATATTCTCATCTTAATCAAAGACTAAGGAATATCGCGAAACATTCAATAACCTAGGGAAGCCCAAGGATAACACGGCTGGCCCCACGGAGACCAGCCGTCAGGCTGGCCGTCAGGATGGCAGAAACCGCATGGAAAGATCGACGCTGTCGAGATCCTTGGTGAGATCGCCAATGGAAATCTCGTCCACCCCGGTCTCGGCGATCGCCCGCAGACGCTCCAGGGTGATACCCCCGGAGGCCTCCAGCCGGGCGCGACCGGCGACCTGGATGACGGCCTGACGCATCTGCTCAGGGCTGAAGTTATCGAGGAGCAGGTGGGTGGCGCCGGCGGCCAGGGCCTCCGCGACCTCCGCCAGGGACTCGACCTCGATCTCCACCGGCACTCCCGCCGCCAGGGCATGGGCGGCGTCGAGGGCCGCGGCGATGGAGCCCGCCGCCAGGATGTGGTTCTCCTTGATGAGGATGGCGTCGTGGAGGCCCAGCCGATGATTGTGGCAACCGCCGCAGCGCACGGCGTACTTCTGCGCGAGACGCAGGCCCGGGATCGTCTTGCGGGTATCGAGCAGGCGCACCGGCAGATCGGCCACCACCCGGGCGTAACGACAGGCCCGGGTGGCGGTGCCGGAGAAGGTCTGGAGGAAATTCATGGCGGTGCGTTCCCCGGTGAGGAGGGCGCGGGTTGGCCCCTCGATCACGCAGAGGCGATCGCCCGGCCCCACCCGGTCGCCATCGGCGACTTGCCAGGCAACGCTGACACGCGGATCGATCTGCCGAAAGACCTCCTCGAACCAGACACGTCCACAGATGACCGCCTCCTGGCGGGTGATCAGTTCCACCCGCGATACCTGATCCGCCGGCAAGAGGGCAGCGGTGCGATCGCCATCCCCCAGATCCTCGGCCAGGGCGATCCTTACCTGACCGGCAACGAGGGCGGGATCTGGCGGCTGCGGAGGCCAGCTCGTTCCATTCACGCCTCGGTTGCTAGCCGGGGTGCAAGGTGTTTGGGGCGTCTCGTGGACTCGGTTCATGTTTTTTTTACCTCGGACTTAGCGAATTTCTGGTCATTTGTTGCCATCTTGTTAAAATCGCGCGCCAATTGCGCTGAAGACTTGCCATTCGGCCCCGATCTCCGGCGAGTCGCCAACAACCGTTGGCTCCGTGCGGGCGTCATTACATAGCATCCCCAGGAGCGTCCCAACCGCACCGCGATGAAGGCCCTTATCCTGCAACTCTTCACCTCTCTGGTCGACAGCTTCAGGGACCTAGTCCCCATCATTGCCGTCATTGCCTTCTTTCAATTGGTCGTGCTCGGGCAGCCCATCCCTAACCTGTTGGACATGCTCTGGGGGATGTTTTTGGTCCTGATCGGCCTGACCCTCTTCGTCCAGGGCCTCAAACTGGGGCTCTTTCCCATTGGCGAATCCCTGGCCTGGGATTTTGCCGCCAAAGGCAGCCTCATCTGGTTGCTCATTTTTGCCTTCGCCCTGGGCTTTGGTACCACGGTGGCGGAGCCCGCCCTCATCGCGGTGGCCAACGAGGCCGCCAATGTCGCCGCCGTCGGCGGCTGGATCACGGATGAACCGGCGGCGCGCGAAGATTACGCCAATGGTCTGCGGATCACGGTCGCCTTGTCAGTGGGGGCCGCCATCGTCATCGGCGTATTACGCATCCTGCGCGGCTTTCCCATCCAGAATCTCATCATCATCGGTTACATCGGCGTGGTCATCATGACCTTCTTCGCCCCCCCGGAAATCATCGGCATCGCTTATGATTCGGGTGGGGTCACCACTTCCACCATTACCGTACCGCTCGTCGCCGCCCTGGGCGTGGGCCTGGCCTCCAGTATCGAGGGCCGCAACCCCATGATCGACGGCTTCGGCCTCATCGCCTTCGCCTCGCTAACCCCCATGATCTTCGTCATGGGTTACGGTGCCCTGCTGTGATCGAAAAACTCCTCTCCCTCTGGAACACTCTGCTGGTCACCATCTGGGACATCCTGCCCATCATCATCATCCTGGTGGGGAGTCAGGTCCTCCTCATCCGCCGCCCCATCGCCAACCTGCCACGGGTGCTATTGGGCTTCTTCTTCGTCCTCATCGGACTGACCCTCTTCATCGAAGGTCTGGAGCGTGCCCTCTTCCCCCTTGGCAAGCTAATGGCGGAACAGCTCACCGCGCCCGCCTTCCTGGGTCTGGACGGCAGCGAGACCAGCGTGGACTGGACGGAATTCGGTTGGATCTATCTCTTCGCCGCCACCATTGGCTTCTCGACCACCATCGCCGAACCTTCCCTGATCGCCGTCGCCATGAAGGCAAGCGAGGTGTCCGGCGGGGCCATCCAGCCCTGGGGCTTGCGCGTCGCCGTTGCTATCGGGGTCGCCATCGGCATCGCTTTGGGGGCCTTTCGCATCATCACCGGAACCCCCCTGCCTTATTACATCATCACCGGCTATGTCTTCGTGCTGCTCCAGACCTGGTACGCCCCCCGTATGATCGTCGCGCTGGCTTACGATTCCGGCGGCGTCACCACCTCGACGGTGACCGTCCCCCTGGTGGCGGCCCTGGGGCTGGGTCTGTCAACCCATATCCCGGGCCGCAACCCCATGCTGGATGGCTTCGGTCTCATTGCCTTCGCCAGTCTTTTCCCCATGATGACCGTCATGGGCTACGCGCAACTGAGCGCATGGGCCGCGCGGCGCGCGGCGCGGGCCGCTGCACCGGCTTCCTCCTGAATTCCGGCTCGGTCCCTCCGCCCCGGTCCCCCTGTATCCTGAGGTTTAAGATCCATGCACTTCAAACTGATCCTGGCCTTCGTCGAGGATAGATCGACCCAGGCCGTTCTCGACGCCGCCCGCAAGGCCGGTGCCACCGGCTCCACCGTCATCAACCAGGCTCGCGGCGAGGGGGTGGAAAAGACCAAGACCTTTTTTGGCCTGAGCCTGGAGAGCCAGCGCGACGTCATCATGCTGCTGGTCGAGGAGCACCTGAGCCGCCACATCCTGGAAACCATCGCCAAGGCGGCCGGTTTCGGCGCCAAGCCCGGCTCGGGCATTGCCTTTCAGATCGATGTGGAAGACGCGGTCGGCATCGATCACCAGGTCCGTAAGCTGACCCAGCTCGTCGAAGAGGAGATTTGAACCATGTCCACCCATCCCCTGATCCGCGTTCGCGACGTCATGAAGCCCCACTTCGACATGGTGGACGGCATGGCGACGGTCGCCGCCGCCCTCGAAGCCATGCGCCACGTCGATACCAAGACGCTGATCGTCAAACCGCGCAGTGAGAATGACGAACTGGGCATCGTCGTCCTCTCGGACATCGCCTGCGAGGTGCTGGCCAAGGGCCGCGCCCCGGATCGGGTCAACATCTATGAGATCATGGTCAAGCCGGCCATCACCGTTCATCCGGACATGGACATCCGCTACTGCGCCCGGCTCTTCGACCGCTTCGACCTCAGCCGGGCGCCGGTGGTCAAGGACCGGGAGGTACTGGGGGTGGTCAGCCTCACCGACCTAGTGATGAAAGGGCTGGTACCTCACCTCTGACCCCGCGGCGATCACGCCATGGCGCTGGCCTGGCTGCCTCAAGCCCGAAAGGTTCCCTCCCCCAACTGGGACGAACGGCCTCCGAATACCCAGGTGGATCTCCTGGTGATTCACGGGGTCAGCCTGCCGCCAGGCGAGTTCGGCGGCCCCTGGATCGACGCCCTCTTCCAGAACCGCCTCGACCCCGGTGCCCATCCCTACTTCGGACCCATCGCCGGGCTCAAGCTCTCCAGCCACCTCCTCATCCGCCGCGACGGGGAACTGATCCAGTACGTCGCTCTCACCAAGCGCGCCTGGCATGCCGGGGTCTCCGCTTTTCAGGGGCGGGAACGCTGCAACGACTTTTCCATCGGCATCGAACTGGAGGGAACGGACGACATCCCCTACGCACCCGCCCAATACCAGGTCCTGGCGGATACCAGCCGCGCCATCATGGCCTTTTTTCCCGCCATCATCCCCCAGCGCATCGTCGGTCACAGCCACATCGCGCCAACCCGTAAAACCGATCCCGGCCAGGCCTTCGACTGGGGATTGTTTTTTCACTTGCTCGGTCACGCCACCCCAGTGACCCCAGGCTGACTCTCGGCCCACTCCTCGATGGGGATCAGACGCCCTGCCCGGTCATGAGCGATGACCTTTTCCCCGCGACCGCAACGATGCACCTGATTTTTCCCTCTTCACAGGAGATTCGGCGATGATCGAGAAACTGGTATCCCTCTGGTCCACCCTCCTGGCAACCATCTGGGACATTCTGCCCATCGTCGCCATTCTCGTCGGCAGCCAGGTCCTGATCCTGCGCCGCAAAATAGCCCACCTGCCCAGAGTCCTGGTGGGCTTACTATTCGTTTTGATTGGCCTGACTTTTTTCCTGGAGGGCCTGGAGCACGCCCTCTTTCCGCTCGGCAAACTCATGGCCCAGCAACTGACCGATCCCGGCTTTTTGGGGCTGACGGCGGCGGAAACCCAGGTGGACTGGCGCGAGTTTGGCTGGATCTACCTCTTCGCCTTCGCCCTTGGCTTTTCCACCGCCATCGCCGAGCCCTCGCTGCTGGCGGTCTCCATGAAGGCCAGCCAGGTTTCCGGCGGCACCATCCAGGCCGGAAAACTGCGCATCGCCGTCGCCCTGGGCGCCGCCATCGGCATTGCCCTGGGTTCATTTCGCGTCATTACCGGCATACCACTGCACTATTTTCTGATTCCCGCCTACGTGCTGGTACTGATCCAGACCTGGTTCGCGCCTCGTCCCATTATCGGCCTGGCCTATGATTCCGGGGGCGTCACCACCTCGACGGTCACCGTGCCCCTCGTCGCCGCGCTGGGGCTGGGATTATCCACCCACGTACCCGGCCGCGATCCCCTGATGGATGGTTTCGGTCTCATCGCCTTTACCTGCATGTTCCCGATCATGACTGTCATGGGCTACGCACAAATCAGCCAATGGGCCGCCCGGCGAGCGGCCACGCGCCCCGTCTGAAGGCAGCTTGATCCCGGCGTTTGCCCACTAGCCGGCGGAAGTGAGATAGCTGGTCGACTGCATCTCCACCAGCCGGCTGACCAGCCGCTCGTGGGCAAATTCATGCAACTGCCCGGAATAAAGCGCCTCCAGCGGCGCCTCGGCGCTGAGGATCAGCTTGACCCGCCGGTCGTAGAGCTCATCCACCAGATGCAGAAAGCGCCGCGCCGCCGCGTCCTGACCCAGGGTGAGGCGCGGCACCCCGGACAGCAGGATGGTGTGGAACTCCCGGGCGATCTCGATGTAATCCGCCGTGGCGCGCGGGCCGCCGCACAGGACCGCAAAGTCGAACCAGGCCAGGTCCGGCCCCAACCTGCGCGCCGGGATATCGCGGCCATTGACGTGCAGCAGCGGGGGATCTTCGTGGTGCCCACCCAGCAGGCGGCGGAAGGTGGACTCCAGGTGCGCCTCGGCGTCGCCCTCCCCGGCATGGTGATAGACCCCCTCCTCGCGCAGGGTCCGCAGCCGGTAATCTTCGCCGCCATCCAGTTCGAAGACCTCGGTATGCTCCTTGAGTAGGGCGATGGCGGGCAGGAAAAGGGGGCGCTGCAACCCATTGAGGTAGAGCAGATCCGGCGGCGTGTTGGAGGTAGTCACCAGGGTTACCCCCCGGCGAAAGAAGGCGCGCAGCAGGCCATGCAGCAGAGTGGCATCGGTGATATCGGTGACCACGAACTCGTCCAGGCACAGGACCCGCAGGTCCTGACACAGCCGCTCCGCCACCAGTTCCAGGGGATCGGGCTGGCGCGGCAAGCCGGCCAATTCCCCGTGCAGGTCGCGCATGAAGTGATGGAAATGCAGCCGCCGCTTGCCCGGCAGGGGCAGGGCCTCGGCGAACCAGTCCATGAGATAGGTCTTGCCGCGCCCGACGCCGCCCCAAAGGTAGAGACCCTTGACGGGCGGGATCGCCGGCGCCGCGCCGCCAAAGTGGGACCGGAGCCGACCCAACAGTCCAGGACTGGAAGCGTGGATCTTGGGCGCCTGGGCCAGCGCGCCCTTCCTGGACGTGGATAACCGGGGCGATCTGGCCAGGCGGGGTGGACCGGACGCCGATACGCTGGCCGGTCTGGCCAAGAGCGCGGTATGCACGGCCGCGAGCCGCCGCGCCGCCTCCGCCTGGACGGGGTCATAGGCGGCAAAGCCGGTTTCCGGGTCGACGAA
>JAGVUH010000484.1 GCA_019136395.1 Gammaproteobacteria bacterium | reverse complement strand
CCAGGTCGGATATCGATGGCGGACCCGTCGGTCCCCTCGCGACGCGAAGCCGTGAACCCGGTCAGGCCCGGAAGGGAGCAGCCGCAGCGGTGGATGTGGGCGCCGGGGTGTGGCTGGCGGGGCCCGCCGCCCTCAACCCGCCTCAGTGGGCTTCATTCCCACCGTACGGTCTCCCGGCCTGCCTGGGTCCGTGGCCCGGGTGATAGCCTTTGAGCCTGGGTACAATGTCTGCCGTTCCCCACATTCCTCAACCCCAGGCTTCTCTCTAGCACGGCATGTCCTACCAGGTACTGGCCCGCAAGTGGCGACCCCGCTCCTTCGCGGACATGGTCGGTCAGGCCCATGTGGTGCGGGCGCTGAGCAATGCCCTCGATCAGGACCGCCTCCATCACGCCTACCTCTTCACGGGCACCCGGGGCGTCGGTAAGACCACCCTGGCGCGTATCCTCGCCAAGGCCCTGAACTGCGAGGCGGGCGTCAGTTCCGCCCCCTGTTGCCAATGTCCCTCCTGTCGGGAGATCGACGAGGGCCGGTTCGTCGACCTGTTGGAGGTGGACGCCGCCTCCCGAACCCGGGTCGATCAGACGCGGGAATTGCTGGACAATGTCCCCTTCGCCCCGGTCAAGGGCCGCTTCAAGGTGTACCTCATCGACGAGGTACACATGTTCTCCACCAGCAGCTTCAATGCCTTGCTGAAGACGCTGGAGGAACCGCCACCGCACGTCAAGTTTCTGCTCGCCACCACCGACCCGCAGAAGGTGCCGGTGACCGTCCTGTCCCGCTGCCTCCAGTTCAACCTCAAGCGCCTGGTGCCGGAGGAGATCGCCACCCAGTTGGCCCATATCCTCACCGTCGAGGAGGTGCCCTTCGAGGCCTCGGCCCTGGCCCTGCTGGCCCGGGCGGCGGATGGCAGCATGCGTGACGGGCTGAGCCTGCTCGATCAGGCCATCGCCTTCGGTGGTGGGCGGGTGGGGGCCGAGGACATCCGGGCCATGCTGGGCACCGTGGGCCGGGACATGAGCCTGCGCCTGCTCCAGGCCCTGGCCGCGCGGGATGGCGCCGCCCTGCTGGCCGAGGTGGCACGAATCCATGAACTGGCCCCTGATTTTGGCGGCGTGCTACAGGAAGTGTTGGGCTTGCTGCACCGCATCGCGCTCTTCCAGCAGGTGCCCGCGACTCTGGCCGCCGATGATCCTGAGCGCGAGCCGCTGGTGGCACTGGGACGGGACCTGACACCGGAGGATGTCCAACTCTATTACCAGATCGCCCTCCTCGGTCAGGCGGACCTCCCCCTGGCACCGGATCCGCGGACCGGCATGGAGATGGTCCTGCTGCGCATGCTGGCCTTCCGCCCGGGGGAAGGCGAGCAGTCTTCCCCCCCGCGAACCCCTGTTCCGGGTCCGGGTTCGGGTTCGGGTCCGGGACCGGCCGGCGCGGGGTATGCGTCAAATATATCGGGGCCGCCGGATAGGTCTGGCTCCCCTCGTCCCCCGGGCGCGCCGTTTTCATCAGACGCCCCGGATGTCCCCCCCTCCATCCCCAGTCGTGACCATCCGGCAAGCGCCGCCCTAGCGGCGGCCAAGCTGGCCACCGCCGCCGCCAAGCCGGCTACCACCACCGCCAAGCCAGCCGCCACCACCCACAAGCCTGCCGGCGCCGCCGTCAAGCCGGGTCATCCGCAGCCCCAGCCCCAGCCTCCATCGGCGGTCCCCGCGACGACCGGCGCCAGGACCGGCTCCTACGCCTCCCCCAGCGCCCACGAGGACAGCCTGGCTGTGGGTCAGGCGCCCGCGCCTACGTCCGCACCCACGTCCGTGCCCACACCCGCGCCTACCTCCTCTTCCACCGCCACTCCCATGGCGGCATCCACGGCCCCGCCGCTGGCAAACCGGGAGGATTGGCATGCCTTGGTGGCACGGCTTGACCTGGGTGGGGTGGCCAGTGAACTGGCCCATAATTGCGAGTTGGTGGCTTGGGATGGCCAATGCCTGCGGCTGACCCTGGACCAGGCCTCCCGTCGCCTGCGGGTAGCCGCCAGCGAGCAGCGTCTGCGGACCGCCCTGGCCGCGGTTTTGGGCGACGAGCTGCGGCTGGAAATCCAGGTGGCGCACCCGGAGGGGGAGACCCCGTCCCAGCGGCGCACCCGCGAGGCACGCGAACGTCAGCGCGCGGCGGAGGAGGCCTTGGCGGCGGACCCGGTGACCCGGGCCCTTAACGAACAACTCGGTGCCCGCCTCATCCCGGGCACCGTGAAGCCAGCACCCTGAGGTGCCCGGTGAGCAGATCTATTTCGATTGACAGACAGAGGTAACACAAGCGTGAAAGCTGGATTAGGCAATATCCTAAAACAAGCCCAGAAGATGCAGGAGGACATGCAGAAGACCCAGGAACGGTTGGCGCGGGAGGAGGTCACCGGCGAGTCCGGCGGCGGCATGGTCAAGGTGACGATGAACGGCCGGCACGAGGTGCGGCGGGTCGAGATCGATCCCTCCCTGCTGAGCGACGACAAGGAGATGCTGGAGGATCTGGTGGCGGCGGCGGTGAACGCCACGGTGCAGAAGGTCGCGGAAAAGACCCAGGAGGGCATGGCCAGCATCGCCGGCGGGCTCAGCAATCTCCCCCTGCCGCCGGGCTTCAAGCTGCCTTTTTAAGGCGCGGACGTCCGGTTAGCGTGAAAGTCACGGGAATGTGGTTTTTTATCAGGGGTCTGGCCTGCCGCCTCATGCCAGTTAGCGTGAAATTCACGGTAAAGTCTAACATTAACATGGTCTTGGCGCGCACCCTCAAGCCAGTTTGTCGCGGGAGGCCTCATGGCTGATCGACCCCTGGTGAATCAATTGATTGACGCCCTGCGCTGCCTGCCCGGGGTGGGGCCCAAGTCATCCCAGCGCATGGCCTTTCACCTGCTGGAGCGGGATCGGGAGGGTGGGCGGCATCTGGCCCGGGTTCTGGCGGCGGCGATGGAACGGGTCCGCCACTGCCAGCGCTGTCGCACCCTCAGCGAGGAGGTCCTGTGCGGACTGTGCGCCAATCCCCAGCGGGACCCCGGCTTGCTGTGCGTCATCGAGCATCCCTCGGCCATGGTCGCCGTCGAGCAGGCGACGGATTACCGGGGGCTCTATTTCGTCCTTGGCGGTCGTCTCTCGCCCCTGGATGGGATCGGACCCAAGGAACTGGGTTTGGACCTCCTGGAGGCGCGGTTGGCGGAAGGCCAACTCAGGGAGCTGATCCTGGCCGTCAGCCCCACGGTCGAGGGCAGCGCCACCAGCCAGTACATCGCCGCCATCGCCGCCGAGCGGGGGGTGCGAACCACGCGCATCGCCCATGGCGTCCCCTTGGGGGGCGAACTGGAGTACGTCGATGGCGGCACCCTGGCCCATGCCTTCGCCGGGCGGCATGGCTTTTAGCGTGAAACACTCCAGTGGAGACTTTCATCGTCTGGGGTGTGGCTGGCACCCCATGAATGTTAGCGTGAAAGTCACGGGAAAACCCAACATTATCATTGGGTTGGCTTGCTGCCTTATGCCAGTCCGCGTGAGAGAGCCCGGAGCCCTCGTCATCAAGTGGGTGCGGCGAGACCCTCGCTGATCGTTAGCCTGCAAGGAGACATCATGTCAGACACTATTTTCGGTAAAATCAGCCGCGGTGAGATTCCGGCGGATATCGTCTATCAGGACGAGGAGGTGGTGGCCTTCCGGGACCTCAATCCCCAGGCCCCAACCCACATCCTGCTGATCCCGCGTAAACCCATCCCTTCGCTCAACGCGTTGGAGGCGGAGGACGCGGAACTCGTCGGCAAACTCTTCCTCGCCGCCCGTAAGGTCGCGGAGCAGGAGGGGATCGCCGCGGCCGGTTACCGCGCCGTGATCAATTGCAATGCCGCCGCGGGACAGACGGTCTTCCACCTGCACCTGCATCTGCTGGGCGGCCGACCCATGCGCTGGCCGCCGGGTTGACGCGCCACGCTTGATTCCGGGTCTTCAAGGCTGATTTCGGAGTTTCAGGATTATCTCGACCAGATGGCCTCTTATCCACACCCTGGGGCTGACAGCCCAAAACCGGCCTTCGAACTCAAGGCCGCCACCTTCACCCTGCCCGTCATCCGCCTGCTGGGCGTCGACATGGATGGCGTCGCCGACCAGTTGGGGATCAAGGTCGAGCAGGCCCCGGACTTCTTTCGCAACACGCCGGTGGTGATCGACCTCTCCGGTCTGCCGCCGGGCGCGGGGCAGATCGAGTTTCCCTTGCTGGTGGGATTGATGCGCGGCTTCGGCATGATCCCGGTTGGCATTCGCGGCGGTACCGAGGAGCAGCATCAGGCCGCCGAAGCCATGGAACTGGCGATCCTCGGTGATGCCTTCGTCCGGCGGACCCCGCCCCGGGAGACATCAAATCAGCCGGAGCCGCGACCGACCCCACGGCCCGTGACGCCAGCCCAGACCCCGGCCGAGGAACCGGCCAGCGCCAGTCAGCGCCTGGTCACCCGGCCGGTGCGCTCCGGCCAGCGGGTTTATGCCCCTGGCGGTGACCTGTCGGTCATCGCGCCCGTCAGCCATGGCGCGGAACTGATGGCCGACGGCAACATTCACGTCTACGGACCCCTGCGGGGTCGCGCCATGGCGGGCATGAAGGGCGATACCAGCGCGCGGATCTTTTGCCAGGACCTCCAGGCCGAACTGCTGTCGGTGGCGGGCCATTACCGTATCAGCGAAAACATCCCGGACGAGGTGAAGGGCGTTCCCGTCCAGATCTTCCTCGACGGTGACGTGCTCCGCGTCGAAAAAATCTGACCGAATTCAACCGGGATCTCCGGGCGCCTGAGGGAGGGCGATAAATTGGCGAGAACAATCGTTATTACATCTGGCAAGGGCGGGGTGGGCAAGACCACCACCAGCGCGGCGCTGGCCATGGGGCTGGCCCAACGGGGGCATCGCACCGCGGTCATCGACTTTGATGTCGGCCTGCGCAACCTCGACCTGATCATGGGCTGCGAGCGGCGGGTGGTCTATGACTTCGTCAACGTCATCAATGGCGAGGCCAATATCAACCAGGCCCTGATCCGCGACAAGCGTTGCGACGCCCTCTACGTGCTCCCCGCCTCCCAGACCCGCGACAAGGACGCCTTGACCAAGGATGGCGTTGGTCGGGTCCTGGAGGAACTGGCCAAGACCTTCGACTACATCGTCTGTGACTCGCCGGCGGGTATCGAGCATGGCGCCTACATGGCCATGTACTACGCCGACGACGCGGTGGTGGTCACCAACCCCGAGGTATCATCGGTGCGTGACTCGGACCGCATGCTCGGCATCCTGTCCAGCAAGTCCCGGCGCGCGGAGCGCAACGAGGCGCCGATCCGCGAATATCTCCTGCTCACCCGCTATTCCCCGGAGCGGGTGGCCAAGGGCGAGATGCTCAGCGTCAACGACGTGCGGGAGATCCTGTCCCTGGACCTGCTGGGGGTCATCCCCGAGTCCAAGGCCGTCCTCAACGCCTCCAATTCCGGCGTGCCCGTCATCCTGGACACCGAGAGTGACGCGGGCCAGGCCTACCACGATGCCGTTGGCCGCTACCTGGGGGAGGATCTGCCGCACCGCTTCCTGGAGATCAAGAAGAAGGGCTTCTTCAGCCGCCTGATGGGGGGTTAACGCATGGGTCTGCTCGATTTATTCCGCTCCCACCGCCAGCGCGGCACGGCGGCGATCGCCAAGGAACGGCTACAGATCCTGGTCGCCCACGATCGCGCCACCCGCAATCAGCCTTCCTATCTGCCACAGTTGCAACAGGAAATCCTGGAAGTCATCCGCAAATACGTGGATGTCGACATGAATGCCGTGTCCGTCAATTACGAACAGGACGATACCCGGGAGGTCCTTGAACTCAATATTGTTTTGCCGGAAGCCGCACCCGCCAAAGGAGGCTGAAGACGCCTCTTTTACCCTCCAGAGACTTTGAGGTGACATTCTGGCAGGGTAAAAGGCTTGGGGCCTGTACTAGGATTCCTTTGGTCAACCACGGCGGGCATTCCTGCTTTCTGCCTGCCCCTTCCGGGCCGGTATGCTGGCTGTCGTGGTGTCCCCGTGGGTGTTTTACCCCGCCAATTACCAATTCCAACAGAGGAGAATCGAGTATGGTTTCTAATAAGCTGCGTCTGGCGATGGCCATGGCTTGCGCGTTTGCCGGTGCCTCCGTGGTTCATGCGTCCATGTCTGGCATGGGTGGTATGAGCGGCATGTCTGGCATGGGCGGTATGTCGGGCATGGGCGGTATGTCTGGCATGGGCGGCATGTCCGGGATGTCTGGCATGGGTGGTATGAGCGGCATGTCAGGCATGGGCGGTATGTCCGGTATGTCGGGCATGGGCGGCATGTCTGGCATGGGCGGCATGGGCGGCATGTCCGGTATGTCTGGCATGGGCGGCATGGGTGGTATGTCAGGCATGGGCGGCATGTCCGGTATGTCTGGCATGGGCGGCATGGGTGGTATGTCAGGCATGGGCGGCATGTCCGGTATGTCTGGCATGGGCGGCATGGGCGGCATGTCTGGCATGGGCGGCATGTCCGGTATGTCGGGCATGGGCGGCATGTCCGGGATGAGCGGCATGGGCGGCATGTCCGGCATGGGTGGCATGTCCGGTATGTCGGGCATGGGCGGCATGTCCGGCATGGGCGGCATGAGCGGAATGTCCGGCATGGGCGGTATGGGTGGCATGTCCGGTATGGGCGGGGATAAGTCTTGGTGGCAGTTCTGGAAGTAATTCCCGCTTGCCACTGGCCTATCCCCCGTCTGTGGGCTGGATAGGCCAGCAAGCACCCCCGCGCCTGCATGCCCAATGTCTCGTCGCTGATTCCTTGGATTCGGTGGCTGATTCGCCCGCGGTGGCTGTTGTGGCTCTATCTGGTGGCTTTTCCCCACCTGCCCGTTCTGGCTGGTGACCCTCAAGCAGGCACTGGCGATGCCCCCAAACTCATTCTGGCGAACACCTACCAGGCTGGCGTCGATCTGAGCCGGTACTGGGTCAGTGAAAAACTCGATGGTGTCCGTGCCTATTGGGACGGTGAAAGCCTGACCAGCCGCGGCGGCAGGCCGATCCTCCCCCCGGCATGGTTTACGGCGCGATTTCCTCGTCAGCCGCTGGATGGTGAACTCTGGATGGGACGCGGCACTTTCGATCGCATGTCCGCCGCCGCGCGTCAGGAGGTGCCTGACCCCGACGTCTGGAGGCAAGTTAGATTCATGGTCTTCGACTTGCCGGCCTCGCCCGCCCCCTTTGGCCAACGGCTAAGTGAGTTACGGGCACTGCTCCTGCCCCCGCCCAGCCCCTACCTGGCCCTGATCGACCAGTTTCGGGTCATTGACCATGACGCCCTGATGGAGCACCTCGCGGCCATCGTCAGCGAGGGGGGCGAGGGCCTCATGCTGCACCGCGAGGATTCCCTTTACCGCGCTGGCCGCTCAGATGATCTGCTCAAGGTCAAACCCTACCTGGATGCCGAGGCGCGGGTGATCGCCCACCTGCCTGGCAAGGGCCGCCTGCAGGGTATGCTTGGCGCCCTGCTGGTGGAGGAGGGCAACGGGTTGCGCTTCCGCCTGGGCACAGGTTTTACCGATGCCCAGAGACGGTCTCCACCACCGATTGGAAGCCTGGTGACCTTCAAATACCACGGCCGCACGGCCCGGGGCCTGCCCCGTTTCCCGACTTTTCTGCGTCGCAAACATCCGGACTGAAGGTCCGGCGCCCTCTATCTACGTCGCTGGTCGGCGAAGCCGAGGCCAAGGAAATTATTTCCATTGGGTGACGATCCTGTTACGATCTTACGCCATCAGTCAGGAACTGGTCTGTATGTTGCTGTGCAACATAAGAAATTGGGCAGATAGTCTTCCCTCTGCCTGGTCGGTGGCCTCTAAAGATACCGTGATGACGGGCGCTTGATTTCACGCTACCGCCCGGCCTGGTGTGTTAAGCACTCTTTAGCGGACGGCGGCCAACCCGACCGGGTTGTCTGGACATGAAACTCTCCGGATGGACCAGGGGAGGTGGCGACAACCAGTAAGAGTGGTGGTCATTCAGCCAGGGAGGGAAAGCGCATCCGCAGTATGAGGCCAGCAGAATGTCGAGAAAGCACCCCATCGTTGCCGTGACCGGTTCCTCCGGCGCGGGCACCAGCACGGTTAAGAATGCCCTGCAGCATATTTTTAAGCGGGTAGGGGCCCGAGCGGCCTTTATCGAGGGGGATAGTTTTCATCGCTATGACCGTCAGGAGATGCGGCGGGAAGTGAAGAAGGCCTTAAAAGAGGGCCGCAATCTGAGCCACTTCGGACCCGAGGGCAATCTCTTCGACAAGCAGTTGGAACTCTTTCGCTCCTACGGCCAGTCGGGAATGGGGGAACGCCGCCACTATGTCCACGACGAGGAGGAGGCCGCCCTTTATGGCTCCCCTCCGGGGACCTTCACCGACTGGGAGCCGATCCCGCCGGATACCGATCTGCTTTTTTACGAGGGGCTCCATGGTGGGGTGGTGGCCGGGGATATCGACCTCTCCGCCGAGGTCGACTTGCTCATCGGCGTGTGCCCCACCATCAACCTGGAATGGGTGCAGAAGATCAATCGTGATAAAGCGGAGCGGGGCTATCAGACCGCGGACGTGATGGACACCATCCATCGGCGCATGTACGACTACATGCATTACATCCTGCCCCAGTTTTCCATGACCCACATCAACTTTCAGCGCATCCCGCTGACCGATACCTCCAACCCCTTCTGTATCGAGAACATTCCCACAGCGGATCAGAGCCTGGTGCTGATCCATTTCCTCAAGGACAAGCCCAGCGTAGAGTACAAAATCAACCTCAAGGGGCTGATCGAGGGCGCGCAGATCACCGGTTTCAATACCCTGGTGATTCCTGGCGGCAAGATGATGTATGCCATGGAGCTGATCCTGACGGAGCGCATCATGGAACTGATGCATCGCCGGGGTCATCTCGATCGGGTCGACTGACCCCCGGCTAGGTGGCCAGGCACCCGGCTGG
The DNA here is from genome assembly GCA_019136395.1 of Gammaproteobacteria bacterium. Next base: position 5,167 of record JAGVUH010000484.1, on the reverse strand, counting down.
CCGGCGACCTGGCCCACGATTTCAGGCGGGGAGGATGCCCTTGGTAATTAGCCGGAGGGCAAACCCAACCCGCCGCCTCAGGGATGGGGCGAAAACCAAGGAAAACAGGGCCTCAGACCCTGAATCCCATAACAATCATTGAGAAAGACGAGGAGAACCCCATGAACGCAACCTGCTGCAGCGAGACCAAAGCCGACCAGGCGGCCTGGTTACTGGTCCCCGGTAAGAACCTGCCACAACCCTGCCGGATCAGGCGCTACGGCACGGGTCGCATGTCCATCGAGACCCCCGCCCCCCTGCGCTGCCATCACTTCGTGGAGGTGCAGATCGCCCAGCAGGATGCCACCACCAAGTCCATCAAGGGCATGGTGATGCGTAGCGATGAAGAGGGGACGGTGTTTGCCTCCGACATCAGCTTCTGGCCGCCCCTCTGATATCCCCCAGAGATAACACCGCTCGTAGGCGTTCAGCCCCCTCAGCCCAACCCTCCCCCACCAGGGAGGAGGGAGTAAGGGCATCGGTGGCTTGTGCTACCCAAGACGGCCTAAGCCATTGGGGGGTGTCAACATTGACAACCGCTCAAGGTCCAGGGAGGGAGCCGATGCCAGCGCGGTCCCGTCTGACGCATTGGGGTGTTGGGCGCTATCTTGGGCGGGCGCTCAGTCACCCAGGCGATACCCCTCTGGAAACATGAGGCCCGAGCCAGGCGACGACGATCGCGTCGCTGGCCGCCCATGCCTGATCCAGGATCAGCGGCCGTCCCGTGACCAGTACCAGGATCAGCTTGCGGGCCTGGGGCCTCAGCCGGGCGATCAGGGCCTGGTCCTCCACCGTGAGCCGCAGGCCATCGGCATCCCGGTCTCCCAGCCATTCGCTGTAGGGCGGCTCACCGACCAGAATGATGGCGGCGTCGGCCTGGGGGCCGCTGAAATCGCCGGTCGGGGAATATTCGATGGGGGTGGCGTCACCACCGACCTGACGCAGGCCGGCAAGGAGGGTCGTGGCGCCAGGCAGCCGACTATTGTCGCCCTGGAAACCACTCCAGACCAGGGTCCAGCCGCCGCTTTGCAGTCCCAGATCATCGGCATGGGTACCGGCGACGAGGAGGCGTTGGCCCCGCCGCAAGGGGAGGGCCTCTTGGTTCTTGAGCAACACCTGGGATTTGCGCACCGCCTCCCGGGCCAGGGCGCGGTGGTCGTTGTTGCCCACCAGCTTGCTTGCCGCGGCCACCGGGCCTGGGTGTTCAAACAGACCCATGGCGAATTTAATCCGCAGGACCCGGCCGACGGCCTCGTCGATGCGGGCCGGGGAGATTTGGCCGCGGCTGGCCAGGTCATGGAGGATGCCGAGCACCTCCGCCGTGCGAGCGGGTTCCATGAGGACATCCACGCCGGCGTTGACGGCCAGGGCCACTTGTTGGTCGAAGCCGGTGGCGGGGAGGAATTGCAGGGCCTCCCAGTCCGAGACCACCAGTCCCGTGAAACCGAGTTGGCGACGCAGGACCCCCTGGAGCAGGTCGGCATGGCCGTGCATGCGCACGCCGTTCCAACTGCTGTAGGAGACCATGACCGCCTCAACCCCGGCGGCGACCTGGGCCTGGAAAGGTGGCAGGTGCCGGGCCAGGAGGTTGGTCTCCTCGCCCCGGGTGTCGCCGCGATCCAGGCGCGACCAGGCGCCCTTGATCTGGAAGTGGGAACTGCCGTACTGGACCCCGCCGTCACCCAGGTAATGCTTGGCGGTCGCCAGGGGCCGGGGCAGACCCGGATCCAGCGCCTCCAGGCCCTGCCGGAAGCCAAGGGTATAGGCGGCGGCGAGCCGGCTGACGCGCTCGGTATTCGCGCCCAGGGCCTCGTAGGCGCGTCCCCAGCGGATGTCGTCCACCACCGCCACCATGGGGGCGAAGTTCCAGTAGATGCCGACGGCAGCCAGTTCCCGGGCCGTGGCTTGGCCGATGCGGCGCATCAGGTCGGGATCATCCGCCGCGGCCAGTCCCACCTGGTGGGGAAAGAGGGTGGCGCCGGGCAGGGCACCGAAACCGTGGACGGCGTCGATGCCGTACAGTAGGGGGATGCCCAGCGGGGTGCTGAGGGCCGCCGCCTGGTAGCCCTGAACCATGGACGCCCAACCCCCGAGGGTGTTGGGTGTCGCCGGCGGGCTGTCGCCCCCGGAGAGCAGGGAGCCCAGCCGCCATTCCGTGACCTGGTCCGGCGTGACCCAGTCGCGGCCCCCCATTACCATTTGGCCGAGCTTGTCCGCGAGGCTCATGCGTCCCAGGAGATCGGCGACCCGCTCCTCCACCGGTAAGCGTGGGTCACGATAGGGAAGGTCGTTGGCCTGGCCCGCCATCGGGAGGTAGCTTAGGGCCAAGGTCAGCGAGGGCAAAATTCTAACTGGCATGATGCGGCAGGCCACCCAACTGAAAATTAACAGACTTTGCGAGACGTTCACGCTATCGGTCATGAGGCGGCGCGCCACGACCTTGATAATGAAAGACATTCCCGTGACTATTACGCTAAAGACTTTGCCGTGACTTTCACGCTGGAGATCTTGGCGATCCTGAGAGCGATAGCCGCTCAGTTTCCGGGCAGGGTCAGCGGGTTCTTTTTGCGCGGATTGGCGCGAAAGAAGGCGGCCATGTTGCCCACGCGGTCGATGAGATCCGCCTGGGTGCGGCTGGCGATGGCGGCGATGAATTCGTCGCGCAGGTCGCGATCGCCGGCGGCGATCTTGACCTTGATCAGTTCATGATGATCCAGGGCCAGTTCGATCTCGGCCAGGACGGGCTCGGTGAGCCCAGCCTGGCCAAGGCTGACGACGGGTTTGAGGTGGTGGACCGGGTGCCAGGTCAGACCCGGACCCCGGGGGCGGACTTGAAGCTGTCCAGGACCTGGACGTAGTTGCCACGCTCGAACTCCGCCGGGTTGGGCACCGCCAGGGCGCTCATGCGACCCCGGAAGTCGGCCAGGGTCTCGAAGCCCTGGGCCTCCATCCACGCCATGATGCCGGCTTGCACCCGCCCCAGGGCACGGGGGCCCTCCCGGAGTAGCAGGCTGCACAGGTGAACCACGTCGGCCCCGGCTAGCAGCAGCTTGAGGGCGTCCTCGGCACCATGCACCCCGCCGGTGGCCCCCAGGGAGAGACCGACCCGGCCGTACAGCAGGGCGATCCAGCGCATCGCCAGCAGGGACTCGGCGGAGGTGGAGGGGTGAAGGACGGGGCGCAGGCGCAGGCTGTCGAGATTGATGTCCGGCTGGTAAAAGCGGTTGAAGAGGGCGACGCCATTGGCCCCCGCCGCCTCCAGGCGCTGGACCATGTTGGCGACGGAACTGAAGGCGGGGGAGAGCTTCATGTTGATGGGCAGGCGGACCTGGTGGCGCAGGGCGCTCAGCAGGGCCAGGTAGCGTTCCTCCACCGCGGCCCCGTCCTCGTCCGGATTGGCGGCGACGTAATAGACGTTCAGCTCCAAGGCGTCGGCGCCGGCCTCTTCCAGGGCCCGGGCATGGCTGACCCAGCCGCCGGGGGTGACGCCGTTGAGGCTGGCGATGACCGGGATGCCCAAGGTGACCTTGAGCTTGGCGAGGTGCTCCAGGTAGAGGTCCAGCTCCGGGGTGAAATCCCGGTGGTCGGGGAGGAAGCTGTCGGCCTCGGCGAAGCCGGTGAATTGCTCGCTGAGGAAGCGGGCGCTGGTCTCGGTCTCGGCGGTCAGGGCCTCCTCGAACAGGGACCAGAGGATGAGCGCCCCGGCGCCCTCGTCCTCCAGTCGCCGGCAGCTATCCAGGCTGCGGCTCAGGGGCGAGGCGGACGGGACCAGGGGACTGGTCAGGTCGAGGCCGAGATACTGGGTGCACAGATCCATGGGAACGCTCTCTCAATCAAGGGATGGCGGGCAAGGGTGGCGTGCTGGGGCGTGATCGGCTGGCGGTCGGACCCAGGCTGCCGTCATCACGCCGGTCTGGCCACCGCCAGGTGGAGGGGGCCTGTGTCGTATCCAGGCCCGACGGGCGTCCGTCACTCCTGCTTGGCCGCCGCCAGATGGGCCAGTTGTTCGTAGAGGCGGAAACGGGTCTCGACGTGCTTCTGGGCCAGGCGCAGGAACCGCTCCGCGTCCTCCGGGTGGGTCTTGGCGAGGACGCTGAAGCGCGTCTCGGTGCCAATGAAGTCCCGATAGGGCAGGCTCGGCGGCTTGGAGTCCAGGTGCAGGGGGTTCTCGCCGGCGGCGGTCTTGCGCGGGTCATAGCGGAACAGGGGCCAGTGGCCGGAATCCACCGCCAGGTCCTGCTGCCGCAGGTTGTGGGACAGGTCCACACCGTGGGCGATACAGGGCGAGTAGGCGATGATCAGCGAGGGCCCGGGGTAGGACTCGGCCTCAAGGAAGGCGCGGATCGTCTGGATATCCTTGGCGCCGAAGGCGACCTGGGCGACGTAGACGTTCTCGTAGGCCATGGCCATCATCGCCAGGTCCTTCTTGAAGGTCGGCTTGCCACCAGCGGAGAACTTGGCGACGGCCCCCAGGGGCGTGGCCTTGGAAGTCTGACCGCCGGTGTTGGAATAGACCTCGGTGTCGAGCACCAGCAGGTTGACGTCCCGGCCCGAAGCCAGGACGTGGTCGACGCCACCATAGCCGATGTCGTAGGCCCAGCCGTCACCGCCGATGATCCAGACGCTGCGCCGCGCCAGGTTCTCGCACAGACCGGCGAGGACCCGGGCCTCGGGGAGGTCAAGGGTCGCCAGCCGCTCCTTGAGGGCGGCGATGCGCTCCCGCTGGGCGAAGATGCCGGCCTCGCTGGACTGGTCGGCGCCCAGCAGCCCGGCGGCCAGCTCGCCACCGATCTGACCGGCCAGGCGTCGCACCAGCTCCCGGGCCTGATCGGTCTGCTTATCCACCGCCAGGCGCAGGCCCAGGCCGAACTCGGCGTTATCCTCGAACAGGGAATTGTTCCAACTCGGCCCCCGGCCCTCGGGGTTGACGGCGTAGGGGGTGGTGGGCAGGTTGCCGCCGTAGATCGATGAACAGCCGGTGGCGTTGGCCACCAGCATGCGGTCGCCGAAGAGCTGGGTCGCCAGCTTGATGTAGGGCGTCTCACCGCAGCCGACGCAGGCCCCGGAGAACTCGAACAGGGGCTGGAGCATCATGGCGTGCTTGATCTTGCCCGGGTCCAGCCGGGTG
>JAGVUH010000652.1 GCA_019136395.1 Gammaproteobacteria bacterium | reverse complement strand
GCGCTCTCAAGCTTGGTGTCGGTGAACTTGATGATGGTCGGATCGAGCTTGGTCGCGGGCAGGAACTCATCCGCGAACAGCGCGCGGGTGGCGGTGTCCGCCACGAAGGCCCCGTTCTGGACGGCGTTCAGCAGCACGGCGTTGGTGAGCGAGTCGGCGCCGAACTTATCGAGCGCGGTGGCCGCGTCGAAATAGCCGGCTGCCATCTTGGCGCGCCCGGCCACGTCAGCGGAGAGCACACCGGCCGCCAGAGACGCGGTAGCCACGGTGCCTGCTCCCAGCGCGGGGTGCGGGCAGTGGAGCACCTTGATGGTGGCAGTGAGACCAGCGTCCACCGTCTCCAGGGCGATACCGTAGGGGGTGCCCGTAGTCAGGTTCTCCAGGCGGTCGTTGGCGTCCACGTAGTACACGGTGTCGCCCACGGCAATCCCGGCCACCACGTCGGTGACGGGGTGATCGGCCACGTACATGCCGAAGTCGACCACGGTCTCGGTGGCACCCACGCCGCCGTCGCCTTCATCGAGCATGGCGATACCGGTCATGCTCCCAAAGCGGACCGGGTCGCCGGAGTTGGGCGCGGCCGGGTCGGTGACGACCACCGGCCAGGTCATGCGCAGGATCGAAGAGACAATGTTGTCTGCCATCTTAGCTACCTCCCGCTCGCTATGGCCGCGAGCTTCTCAGCGGTCGCGTCGTCGTACCCCTCGGAGCGGTACTTGGCCTTCCAGGTCTCCAGCAGCTTGCCGGAGTCAGCGTCAGCCGGAGCGCCGCCCATGCCCTTGACCTTGCCGGACTCGGTGATCTGGGCGAGATACTCGACCTCGGCCTTCACTGCTGCCTCGATGGCCGCCTTGTATGCCTCCCGGTCCAGCGCGCCGTCTGCGAGCACCGGCTTGGCGGCGAGAGTCTCCAGCAGGCGCTTGCGGGTCAGCTCCGGCAGATCGGCGGGGAGCGCCTCGGCCACAAAGGCCCGGGCTTCCCGCAGGACGTCCGCCTCCTTCAGGCGTGCGTTTTCCGCCTCCAGCGCTTCCGCGCGCTCCTTGGCGGCCTGTGCCTCCGCGAGCGCGGCATCCCGCGCAGCCTCGGCTTCCCTCAGTTTGGTCTCGTCCACGTCTTCACCTCCGCTGTGCGGTTGCGGTTCCACGACGCGGGATCGCGCCGCTTCGTACAGGGATAGGATCTGGCCACCGGCCCCGGGCGTGGTCACAAAGTCCACGCTCTTGGCAGCCACGATGGCATCGATGATGGGCGTCTTCTGCCCGGCGACTTCCCCCACGCGGTACTTGCCCATGGCGTTGATGGACACGCCGATGTGCGGGGCCAGCTCTTCCACGAAGGGCTTCCAGGGATCGAACACCTTGGCCTCGGCGTACAGGCCGGCGCCGGCGGGCCCGTTCGCTTCCCAGCGAGCATCCGACACCAGCTCCGCGGCCAGGTCACGCAGGCTGCGCTCCGGGCGCTCGGCTTCCTCGGTGGGCGTCGGATGGTCAACGTACATCTTGGTCCCGGCTTTGAAGACACCCGGGCCGTCACGCTCGAGCACCTCGGCCGGGTAGTAACCGCTGGAGCCTTGGCCGGGGGCGATGATCTTCACGGTCATGGTGCCATTCGCGCCTACGGCCTTCTCGACCAGCGGCACGAAGTCGCCGGAGAGGGTGAGGTCTTCGGCCTCGGCGGTGGGTTCTTCGGCGCCACGCTCGAGGATGGCGCGGATCTCCTCCAGCTTGGCGCGGGCCCGTTCATCAAGTTCCATCAGGACCTCCCTTGCGGGGTAGGTTTGCGCTGGTAGAGCGCCGTGCATCTGCAGCCCGGGAACCTCGGCGGGCGCTCGTGGCCGGAGGGGAAGGCTTGGCCATTCGGTATCCACCCGGCCGCCTGATTACTTCGGCACCCGTCAGACACCCGGCTATCACCCACTGTGAGCCATTTGTGCTCGATCTCGATACCGGCCGCCTCCAGAGTGCGACCCACGATGAGGTTGCCCTCCTCGTAGCCGTTGGCGGCCTCGGTGAC
>JAGVUH010000515.1 GCA_019136395.1 Gammaproteobacteria bacterium | reverse complement strand
TCAACGGGCGGAAAACGCAACTGGACTGGGATAGAATCTTGCACCGGGCGACCTCGTTTGGCTTCGTACGAAGCGTTATTAGCGTAACACCAATTATATCAATTGGTTGAACGAGTTTCGCCCCTTTTCTTGAATAATCCGGGTTAGTCGAAACGTGATAAGATTTTTCGATGAAACGGGAAATTGGCATGGTCATGGACCCCATCGGGTCCATCAAGATCGCGAAAGACAGCAGTTTCGCCATGCTGTTGGCCGCCCAGCGCCGGGGCTGGCGCCTCCTTTACCTGACCCTGGATGACCTCTCCCTGCATGGTCCGCGTGCCTGGGGACGGATGCGTGAACTGCGGGTCCGGGACGATCCGGCGAACTGGTATCGCTTCCTCGGTGAAGAGGAGCGGCCGCTGGACGAGTTGGACCTTATCCTCATGCGCAAGGACCCGCCCGTCGACACTGAATTTCTCTACGCCACGCACATCCTCGACCGGGCCCGATTCAGCCCCTCCGGCCCCGGCGCCCTGGTGGTCAACGCCCCCCAGGCCCTGCGCGACGCCAACGAAAAACTGTTCGCCCTGGAGTTCCCCGACTGCTGCCCGCCGAGCCGGGTGACCCGTTCCCAGGCCGAACTGCGCGCCTTCCTCGCCGAGCAGGGCGATCTCATCCTCAAGCCGCTGGGGGGCATGGGCGGTCATTCCATCTTCCGCGTCCGCCCCGGCGACCCGAACCTGGGGGTCATCCTGGAGACGCTGACCGCCAACGGCAGCCGTTACTGCCTGGCCCAGCGTTTCATTCCCGAGATCGCCGCCGGGGACAAGCGCATCCTCATGATCCATGGCGAGCCCGTGCCCTATGCCCTGGCCCGCATCCCCCAGGCCGGCGAGACCCGCGGCAACCTGGCGGCCGGCGGCCGCGGCGAGGGTCGCCCCCTAAGCACGCGTGACCACGAAATCGCCGCCCGGGTCGGGCCGGAACTGCGCCGGCGGGGCATCTGGTTCGCCGGTCTGGACGTCATTGGTGACTATCTCACCGAGATTAATGTCACCAGCCCGACCTGCATCCGCGAGCTGGACGCCCAATTTGGTCTGGACATCGCCGGCGATCTGCTCGATCGTCTCGCCGCGCATCTCGATGAGCGCTGAACCCCGACGGCCCCGCGGCCGCTACCCAATTCTAGGTATCCTGGCGCTCATCCTCCTGACCCTGACCGGCTGCCGCGACGAGAGCCCGGTCCACAACGCCCATTTCGAGGCTTTCGGCGCCCCCGTCGATCTGAGCATCGTCGGCATCTGGCGGGAGGAGGCTGAGGGGATTGCGCGGCGGGTCGAGCAGGACCTGCAATTCATGACCGACGCCTGGGGGGACCCAAACCAGGGCTGTCTGGGTCGGGTCAACCAGTTGCTGCCGACCGGTAGGGCCTTCGCCGCCCCGCCGGCCCTGCTGCCCCTGATCCGCGCGAGCCTGGAACTGGCCGAGCGGAGCGAACACCTCTTCAATCCCGCCGCGGGCAAGCTGGCCGAGCTCTGGGGTTTTCAGAACGCGCCGGCCGGGCGCCGCCAGCCGCCGGACAAGGCCAGTATCGAGGCCCTGGTGAAGGCCAAGCCCCTCATGAGCGACCTTGAGGTCGATGACATCCTCCTGCGGACCGGAAATCCCACCCTCAAGCTGGATTTTGCCGCCATCCAAAGCGGGTATGCCATCGATCGGGTGATCGACCACCTGCGAGAGTTTGGCATTCACAACGCCATCATCAACATCGGCGGGGACCTGCGCGCGATCGGCACCCGCAGCGGTCAGCCCTGGCCGGTCGCCATCCGCAATCCCAGCGGCGGCGGGGTCCTGGGCATCATCCAGGTCTCCGACAACGAGAGCGTCTTCACCGTCGGTGATTACGAGCGCAATTTCACCTACAAAGGCAAAAGTTATCACCACCTCATCGACCCCCGCTCGGGCTGGCCGGCCAGCGGGGCCCGCCTGGTCACCGTCCTCCATGACGACGCCACCACCGCCGACGCCGCCGCC
>JAGVUH010000446.1 GCA_019136395.1 Gammaproteobacteria bacterium | reverse complement strand
CCCCCACCCGGCCCTGGTATCCCAGATTGTGCAGGGTAAAGCAGACCCGGGAGCGATCCAGGCCCAAGGCCTGGTAGACCTCATGGAGCAGCACCGGCACCAGTCCGGTATGCCAGTCGTGGCAGTGGATGACGTCGGGATGGCGGCCGGTGCGGTGGAGGAACTCCAGCACGGCCACGGCGTAACAGGTGAAGCGTTCCGGATCGTCCGGCTCGCCGTGGATGACCCCACGGCGGAAGAAGTTCTGGGGCGACCGGGGGTCGATGAACCAGCAAGGGATGCCGTCCACCTGGCCCTGATAGAGGTCACAGGGGATGGTCGTGGCGAAATAAGGCAGGTGTAGCTCCAACGGGACCCGTTCCAGCTCCACCAGAGGGTCCAGGCGCAGGCAGTCATAGCGGGGCAGGACGACCTCGACCCGATGCCCCTGGCGGATGAGTTCCCGCGCCAGGCCCTGGACGAAGTCCCCCAGGCCGCCGGCCTTGGCAACCGGGGCGCACTCGGCGCTGGCGATGACGATATGCAGCGGTTCCACTGAGGTTTATATGGAGGTAAGGATGCCTGTCGGCCTTCAGGCGAAATGGGCCGGATCCAGGTCGGGAAAGATGGCATCCAGTCGCTCCAGCGCCGCCAGGGTCTCCAGGACCGCCGATGGCCAGCCCGGTTCCTGATCCCCCCGGTTCACCCCGCTCTGCCAACTCTTCAAGTCTGACAGGATTGCTGGGGCGTCTTGGCTTGGCCGGCTTCCCTGGGGCGCCTTACTTTTTCGCGCTCCTTGGACCCCCTGGACTCCCTGCACTACCTGCTCTCTCCCCCCTCCCTGCCCTACCTGGCCTTCCAAACCCTCCAGACCTATCTCCCGCGCCCCGGGTGAAGGACCGCGGCGAAGGGCGGAGGTGAGGAAGGCAAAGCGCGCGAGTTGGGCCTGTAACTGGCGTTGGGCGAAGTCGCTCCCCCTGCTTCGCCCCAGGTGGAAGGTCCAGTCCGATCCCTGGGCCAGCAGCAGGGAGCGGGCCGCCTGGCGCAGCAGCCGGCCCGCCGGGCTGGAGGCCGGCTGGTCCTGAAAGCGCTGCCGCAGCTCCTGAAATTCCTCCGCCGCCTGACGCAACTGGAGATGGACCCAGGCGGTCTCCGGCGCAGCCATGGTCGCGAAGATGCCGGCCCAGGGTCACGGCCTCCAGGGCCGGACAGGCATCAAGTTCATGGCCGAGGGCGGCGAGAAACAGGGGCCCCTCGTACCACCAGTGCCCAAACAGTTCCGCGTCGTAGGGGGCGACGGTGAGCGGTGGGCGGGAGATCGCCGCGCCAGACCGGCGGGTGGCATCGGCCTGACAGGCTGCCTCGATCCAATGGGCGGCATCGGTTCGACGGTCTGCCTCGATCCAATGGGCCGCATCGGTTCGATGGTCTGCCCCGTCCCAGTAGGCGGCATCAGCCCGACTGACTGCCTCAACCCATTGGGCGGCTTCGGCTTGACGGGAGGCTTCGGCCCAGCCGGCGGCGTAAGCAAGGCGACGACTTATGAAGTGCCGGGCATCCGCCACCGCCTGGCGCGCGGCGGGGGCCGGCTCATAGGGGGCCTTGGGCCCCGGGCCCCCGGTCACCCGATAGTACCCGAGCCCCGTCGGTCCGGCCGAAACCCCGGGCGGGAGGAAATCCTTCAGGTCCGCCCCGTCCCCGGCCAGGCCCAGGTCGGCGCGGCCGAAAAAGGCCACCCCGCCCCCGTCCACTGGCGCCTGGACCCCCCAGGCTGGGGCTGGCTGGCCCTGCGCCAGACCATGGGTCTCCACCAGGCTGTAGGCATAACCGGCGGCGGCGATCTCCCGCTCCAGCCCCGGATAGTAACCACACTCTGGCAGCCAGAGCCCCGCCGGCACACGCCCAGTCAGGGCCTGGAAGGCCGCCCGGCCCACCCGCAACTGGGCCGGCACTGCCCCGGGCTGATCCCGCAGCAGGGGGGCGAGGCCGTGGGTCGCCGCCGTGGTCAGCAGTTCCACCCGGCCGGCGTCGTGCAGCCGCACCCAGGCGGCGATCAGATCCCCGCCCAGGCGCGCGAAAAATTGTTCCCGGCGTGTTTCGATAACTTCCTGGTACCAACTGAGCAGGGCCCGTCGCCCCGGATCAGTCTGGCGCCGCCGCTCCGCCACGCACAAGCGCTCGCGCCGGTCCAGGTAAGCGCGAAAGCGCGCCGGCAGACTCGGGTCCGCGAGCATGGTCAGCAGGGTCGGGGACAGGGAGAGGCTAAGGCGCAGGCGGCCACCCCGCGCCTCCGCCGCCGTCAGGACCTCCAACAGGGGCAGATAGCAGTCGGCGATGGCCTCGTGGAGCCAGTTCTCCTCCAGGGCCCGCTCCTGGTCCGGCTGGCGCACGTAGGGCAGGTGCGCATGGAGCACCAGGGCCAACTGAGCGACAGCCGCCGTCACGGCTGATCAGTGGGTGACCAACCAGGCGCGACGGAGGTGGGCATCCGGGTGACCCGGGAGGTCCAAGCGTTGGTCGCCGCGGACCGGGCGGGCCAGGCCGGGGAGGTTGGAATGCCAGGGGTGGTGAGCGGAAGCCAGAGGCTTCCCAGGGGAAAAGAAGGGGCCAGGGCCACCATTGGACTGCCGGCGTAGGGCTCACCCTCTTTTTCGCCGCGCGTTACCCACTCCCACCAGTGGAGACCACCGTTTGTTCCGGAATGAGCCGCCACCCCGCGCCCCTCGCCCAAGAACGCCCCCGCCGTACGCCCCGCGCCAGAGCCGTCCTCAGCCGCCTGGCCAGGGGGCGGTGGCTCCCGGGCAATGACCAGCGGCATGATGCCCAGGGCCGGGAGGGGCCTGAAACGACCTCTGGCGACCGCGGCTTGGAAGGCATCAGCTTCGGCACGGTCAATGCGGCGAGGGGTCGCCAGTCCCGGGATCGGCTGACCGGCCATCGCCTCCGGCAGGATGGGCATGGGAAACACCGGGGGCAGGGGGACCCCCGGATCCGCGAGGGTGGGATCAAGGGGAATGGTCAGGTCCTCGCCTCCCGCCCCTTCTCCTTCCCCTACCTCGGCCGAGGTCATCAGGGTCGTGCCAACCTCCCGCGGCTGTAGGGGTACGGTGGCGACATTGGAGCGCGTCAGCAGCAGCCAGCCACCCTCGGGGCTGGCGAGTCCCAGCTCGGCCCGGTAACTAACGCCGGGACCACCGCTCACCAGGAAGCGAGCCACGCCGCCGGCATCCCCCCGGCCGATGGGCAGGGACAGGGAGGCCACCTCCTGATCGCCCGCGTCCACCCGCAACAAGCGCAGGCGCGGCCCCACGCCGGCCAGGTCCGCGGGGAAGCCGCCCTTGACCAGGGCCAGGAGGCCGGGCTCCACCTGCCACTGGGCCTGTAACTGGTCCGGGTCCAGGTCGGCGAGGATCAGCAGGGTGCGCCGGCAGGTCAGGGGGAACGCGCGCTCGACCTCCGCGGCGAGGGCCCGCAGCCGGGCGCGATCGGAGCCGTCAGCCATGCCGGCCAGGTCCCTCAACGCCCTTCCAGGACGACCAGGGCGCGCCCTTCGAGGTAGATGCCATCCCGGCGGATGGGGATCTGCTCCTCGGGGGGTACCGGGGCCATGGCCGGGTCCCGTGCCGTGTCCAGGACCAGGCCCCAGAGCTTGCCCGGGCGCTGGGGCAGGCGGAAACTCCGCCCCTCCGCGCCCATGTTGATCATGACGTGCAGGTCCGGCTCGTTCGGGTCGCGC
>JAGVUH010000566.1 GCA_019136395.1 Gammaproteobacteria bacterium | reverse complement strand
CTGGGTGCGCTCCCAACTGTGCTCGGCCTGGCGCCGGTCCATGAGGAAGCTGTCCACCTCGTCCAGCAACAGCAGGGTGTGCTGGGGATCGGCGTCGCGGAACAGGCGGGCCAGATTCTGCTCGGTCTCGCCGACATACTTGGAGATCAGGTCCGAGGCCTGGCGCGCCACCAGTTCCCGGTCCAGGGCCTCGGCCAGGATCTCGGCGAAGGCGGTCTTGCCGGTGCCCGGCGGACCATAGAAGCACAGGCTGCCGCGGCCACGGCGATCCAGGGCCTGGACGATGGCGCTGGGGCTCAGCTCCCCGGCCAGATTGAGGTAGGCGACATCGAAGCGGGTGGTCCGCGGCCGCCGCCAGGGCGCCGGGGCGCCGTGCAACAGGGTGCGCATGGCCGCCACCCCGGAGCGCACCGTGGGCGCGGGCGGGGCCTCCGGGCGCAGGGCCAGCAGCCGGCTGGCCGCCGCCAGTTGCGCCGGGGTCATGGTGGCATCGCTGGCCAGTTCATCCAGCAGGTCCGGGTCCAGGCCGGCCGCGCCCAGGTGGCGCTCGGCCATCTGGCGGCGCACCGAACGCGGCGGCGTGCCGCAGGCCAGGGGCAGCAGGAAGCGGCGCAGGAAGGCCGGGTCCATGCCGTCGGTGCTGTTGGTGATCCAGATCGCAGGCACCGGGTTTTCCTCCAGGGTGCGGTTGATCCAGCCCTTCTGCTGGCCGGCCTCGCGGCGGCGGAACAGGGCGAGGAAGAGATCGCTGGCCTGGAAGACGTCCTCCACCTCGTCGAAGATCAGCAGGGTGTCACGGCGGCGGGACAGGAGGCGCTGGGCCAGCAGATAGGCCGATAGCCGGCCCTGGCGCGACAGGCCGTCGCCATCCTCATCGGCGCTGCGCACCTGGAAGGCGCGCAGGCCCTGGGCCGCCGCCAGGGCGCGGGCCAGTTCGGTCTTGCCGGTGCCGGGCTCGCCGTAGAAGAGAGCATTGACCCCGGCCGCGCCGGTGCGGGCCGCGGCCGCCAGGGTCGCCCCCAGGTCCGCGCTGGCGTGGGCCAGGTGGGGAAAGTCGGCGAGCGTCCAGGCCGCGGGCGGGGCGGGCTCGATGATCAGCCCCAGCAGCTCATCCACCGACGTCGGCGCGGCGTCGAAGACCTCGCGTAACAGGTCGCTGGGACGGAGAAAGTCCTCCAGGTCAGCGTCGTCCGTCTCCAGTTGCGCCAGGCCCAGGGTCCGCAGCGGGGCTTGGCGGGTGAACAGGGCCCTGAACTGGTGCTCCGCCATGCCGAGGGTCGCGGCCATCCGGGCGCGGTTGGCGCGGGCGCTGGCCCGCTCGCAACTGCGCAGCACCTGGCGCAGGCGCTGATCCAGCAGCAAGAGGTCGAGGAAATCCAGCACCCGCCGGCTCAGCGGGTCCAGGGCCAGGCTGTCCCCCAGCAGGCGGGTGACCGGGTTGAGGGGTTGGTCGCCGTCCGCCATGACCAGGCGCTGGAGGACGCTGGCCGGGCAGTGGCGCAGGGCCTGGATCAGGCGCCGCCGCAGGCGGGGATTCTCCTCGGGCGGGTCGTCCGCCCAGGGGTCGGCGTCCGCCTCATCCATCGGTCGCTCCGCCGCCAGCCAGCGGGCCAGGGCCTGGGGGTCGAGCAGGGGCAGGAGCAGGGTCCAGAGGGCCGCGATCAGTTCGCGCCCCGGGCGGTCTTCCAGCAGGGCCGGCGTCCCTTGGCAGAGTTGCAGGGCATAGCGGGCCAGGCGGCGCTCGGTGGCGGTGAGGGACGACAGGTCGCGCCGCCAGGGGCCGGTGAGGCGGGGCCGGGCGGGGCCATGGCGGCTGGCGGTATCGGGGTGGTTTGGGGTCAGGGTCGTGGGCATGGGGCGTCCTCCTCATTCCTGCCAGGGCTGAAAGCGCCGGCTGTCGAAGTGAAAGGTGACGAAGTCGCCACGGCCGGGGTCCTTGTCCCAGATCACCCCCAGCACCAGGTCGAGGGGCTCCCGATAGTAGGTGCTGCCGCTCTCCTGTTCGCTGTCCAGGAGGGGT
>JAGVUH010000562.1 GCA_019136395.1 Gammaproteobacteria bacterium | reverse complement strand
ACCCCTCCTGGACAGCGAACAGGAGAGCGGCAGCACCTACTATCGGGAGCCCCTCGACCTGGTGCTGGGGGTGATCTGGGACAAGGACCCCGGCCGTGGCGACTTCGTCACCTTCCACTTCGACAGCCGGCGCTTTCAGTCCTGGCAGGAATGAGGAGAACGCCCATGCCCACGACCCTGACCCCGAACCACCCCGATACCGCCAGCCGCCGTGGACCGGCCCGGCCCCGACCCACTGGTCCCTGGCGACGCGACCTGTCACCCCTCACCGCCACCGAGCGCCGCCTGGCCCGCTATGCCCTGCAACTCTGCCAGGGGACGCCGGCACTGCTGGAAGACCGCCCGGGGCGCGAACTGATCGCGGCCCTCTGGTCCCTACTCCTGCCCCTGCTCGACCCCCAGGTCCTGGCCCGCTGGCTGGCGGCAGAGCGGCCGGAGTCGGATGAGGAGGGATCGGACCCCTGGGAGGACGACCCGCCCGAGGACAATCCCCGCCTGCGGCGGCACCTGATCCAGGCCCTGCGCCACTGCCCGGCCAGCGTCCTCCAGCGCCTGGTCATGGCGGACGGCGACCAGCCCCTCAACCAGGTCACCCGTTTGTTGGGGGACAGCCTGGCCCTGGACCCGCTGAGCCTGCGGGTGCTGGACTTCCTCGACCTCCTGCTGCTGGATCAGCGCCTGCGCCAGGTGCTGCGCAGTTGCGAGCGGGCCAGCGCCCGCGCCAACCGTGCCCGGATGGCCGGGACCCTAGGCATGGCGGAGCACCAGTTCAAGGCCCTGTTCACTCGCCAAGCCCCGTTGCGGACTCTGGGCCTGGCGCAACTGGAGACGGACGACGCTGACCTGGAGGACTTTCTACGTTCCAGCGACCTGTTGCGCGAAGTCTTCGACGCCGCGCCAACGTCGATGGATGAACTGCTGGGGCTGATCATCGAGCCCGCCCTGCCCGCGGCCTGGACGCTGGCCGACTTCCCCCACCTGGCCCACGCCAGCGCGGACCTGGGGGCGACCCTGGCGGCCGCGGCCCGCGCCGGCGCGGCCGGGGTCAATGCCCTCTTTTATGGTGAGCCCGGCACCGGCAAGACCGAACTGGCCCGCGCCCTGGCGGCGGCCCAGGGCCTGCGCGCCTTCCAGGTGCGCAGCGCCGACGAGGATGGCGACGGCCTGTCGCGCCAGGGCCGGCTGTCGGCCTACCTGCTGGCCCAGCGCCTCCTGTCCCGCCGCCGCGACACCCTGCTGATCTTCGACGAGGTGGAGGACGTCTTCCAGTCCAGCGACCTCTTTTTTGCCCTGTTTCGCCGCCGCGAGACCGGGCAGCAAAAGGGCTGGATGAACCGCACCCTGGAGGAAAACCCGGTCCCGGCGATCTGGATCACCAATAGCACCGACGGCATGGACCCGGCCTTCCTGCGCCGCTTCCTGCTGCCCCTGGCCTGCGGCACGCCGCCGCGCTCAGTGCGCCGCCAGATGGCCGAGCGCCACCTGGGCGCGGCCGGCCTGGACCCGGACCTGCTGGATGAACTGGCCAGCGATGCCACCATGACCCCGGCACAACTGGCGGCGGCCAGTCGGCTGCTGGCCCTGCGCCCGGAGGCCCCGCCCGCGCCCACGGTGCGCTCCGGGGTGGCGGCCATGCGAACCCTGCTCCACGGCGCCCCGGAGCCCTGGCGGCGGCCACGCACCACCCGCTTCGACGTCGCCTACCTCAACCTGGCTGGGGAGCTGAGCCCCAGCGCCATCGTCCAGGCCCTGGATCGCCGTGGCCGCGGTAGCCTGTGCTTCTACGGCCCCCCGGGCACCGGCAAGACCGCCTTCGCCGAGGTCCTGGCCGAGGCCCTGGACCGGGAACTGGTGGCGCGCCAGGCCTCGGACCTGATCTCCAAGTATGTCGGCGAGACCGAGCAGAACCTGGCCCGCCTGTTCCGCGACGCCGATCCCCAGCACACCCTGCTGTTGCTGGACGAGGTGGACAGCTTCCTCATGGACCGGCGCCAGGCCGAGCACAGTTGGGAGCGCACCCAG
>JAGVUH010000588.1 GCA_019136395.1 Gammaproteobacteria bacterium | reverse complement strand
CCCCAGAATAAGCGCCAGCAGCCGCAGCGCGGTGTGGCTGACCACCACCAGCGGAACGGGCGACGGCCGAAAGCGGCGCCGATCCCGTGCCAGGAGTAGCCGGGCTACGGCGGGCAGGAGTGGACGTAGCAGCGGGAACAGCTTCAGGAAGGCGCGCTCTTGGAACCGGCCCCAGCGCCCCTTGCGTTCGCTGCTGGACCGTGCATCGGCGGCGGGTGCCGCGAATCCGCCAGCGCGCTTCTCGATGGGATAGCCGGCCGCTTTCCAGTGGCGGATCAGGAATTCGGCGACGTAATCTTTGCCGGCGGCATCTGTGCCGAGAATCAGAAGGGCGGGCGGTGGAGGGGGTAACATCGGGGACTCATTAGGGCCGACACAGCGATTGGCACGCCGTCAAGGAATAGGAATTCCGGCCGCACGAAGGCTGTACCCCGGCATCCAGTTCGCTTTTGCAGACGATCCGCACCTGGGGGATCGCGGCGATCTCTCCCCCACCAGTTGGAAAATTGAGCTGCGGAAGTAGCCGGCGATGCGCTTGCAGGACCTGGCGGCCTTGAGCCGATCGCGCAGGAAGGCGTGGTCGGGGGGCGCGCATAGCGAGGAGAAACGCCGAATGGTCATGCCCCCAACTCGACGATCATCCGGTGGATGGCCTCGGAGAGCGGTCCCACCTCATGGGTGCAAATCCACCAGACTTGTTCAGCGTCGATATCGAAGTAGCGATGGGCGATCACGTCTCTAAATCCCATGGCACCCTTCCAGTCGATCTCGGGATGAGCGGCGAACAGTGTGCCGTCTGTTATCTTGTCCAGGTTCTTCAGGGATTCGCCGATGGCGATGAAGAGCATGCATAGTCCGTCCAGCCGTTCTTCACCTTCCGGAGACGCCGTCAGCTCCTCGGCATTGGTGATTTGGTGAGAACGTTCGCGAATCTTCCGCAAGGCGCCATGGATTTGGTGCAGGATGTCCAGCACCAAGGTCCGGTCATACATCAATCCCCTCCCGCTCGATGCGCTTTCTTAACAAGGGATTCATCTGCTCGCGCAGCCGAACGATATCCACGCGGCGATGCACACGGCCCTCGATGGCCTCCTTTAGGTGGACGAGCAGATAAGGATTCGGCGATCGGGTTCTGACATAGACATCCAAATCGCTCGCTTCGGTGGCGCCGCCGCGCGCGAAGGAGCCGAAAATGCCCATTTCCTCGATGCCGAGGGAATCCCCCCATTCCCGTTTGATCGCGCGCAAAGTCGTTATCAGGTCGTCGGGGTTGGCCATGGCTGGGAAGAGAGTGCCCGGTGTGGTTTGCATGGGCCACGGCTCCTTCAGGGCTGACGCTCAAATTCCAGCCTGCCCGCCTCCTGGTAAAGCTCGGCCAGGATCGATTCAGCCTTTTCGTAGAGTTCCCGAAGCCGTGGCTCCCACCGCATCAGCGGATGGCTGCCAACGAACTGATAAAGATAGTCCAGCGCAACCGAGGCCCGGTCCATCAGCTCAAAGTAATGGCCCTCGTTGATTGGTTCATCATCATCGACTTCGATCAAAACCTCGCGCCCTGCGACAGTCCCTACTTCGAGTATCGGCCGGCGAAACGCCTGAAGAAACCAACGCACATCTTCCCGTAATTCGGCGGGAGACTCTCCATGCGGGGCGACCAGGTTGGCGGTCCAGCCCTCGATGGCCCCTTCATCCGTGTAGTAGACCTCATGCAGATCGTAGGACACGGCATCCGCGTCAGGCCAGGGCTTGCGTATCACCCGGTGATTCCAATGTGACATAGCCTTTAACTCCTCAGAGTTGATCGCGCCCTTTCGGTGATGGTACCCAGGGTGCGGTCAACATCCTCTGCTTGATACCAAGATCGGGATTGGTTTGCTGACTGAAGACATTCAATGATGTTGCGGCATAAATTTAACTCCTCTCAGTCCAACCAGATAATCTCTACAATTGAGAAAGTGCTAACCTTACTCATGAATTGCTCAAGACCGAAATATTCAAATCCAATCCGCGAGTACCGCCTAATT
>JAGVUH010000338.1 GCA_019136395.1 Gammaproteobacteria bacterium | reverse complement strand
CGCCGATCAGGGTATCGGTGAGCTCCCGCCGCCCCAACCGGGCCAGGAGTGAGCGGCGATCCGCCTCCGCCGCCTCCCGCTGGGCCAGCAGTTCCCGGAGTCGCTGGTGATTGCTCAGGGCCATGGCGATGGGCTCGCACAGGGCCAACATTCTTGGCCCCGCTTCCTCGGTCAGGGTGCCGGGGGGGTCGACACCCATGAGCAGCAGGCCAAGCGGCTCCGCGTCCAGGAGCAAGCCAAGCGCCAGGATCTCCCCGCTCCAGTCGGGGGGCACCAGGCCCGGTACCTCCTCCTCAACCAGCGCCACCGGCCCCTGGATGGCCTGACCTTCCCGGCACCAGGCCAGCAACCTTGCCAGTGGAATTGCCCCTACCGCTGAGGAGGCGTTTGATGGCGGTGCCATGGCTGCTGGCAGTGGAGCGAGACCGGCATCAGGCGGGGCTTCGGGTACGGCAATGGGCGGGGCTCCAAGTGCAGCAGCGGGCACAACGTCAGGCGCGACGCCGGGCATGGGTCTGGACGCGGCGTCCAGCGCGGTTCCTGGCGCGGCGTCGGGCACCCTGGCAGGCACTCTGGCGGGTAAAACCTCGGCCGCCATGGCGCCCTGCTCCCATTGGGCAACGGTGACGAGACCGGACCCCCGGGGTGAGAACTCCAGCACCAGTAACCGCTGGAGGCTCAGGCTTTGGCGCAACTCCTGGGCGATAGCGGCGATGCCGTCGTCCAGACGCCAATGCCGGGCGGACAGACGCCAGAGGTTCAGTAAGCTGTGATGCGATGCGTCCATAGGGCTATCTTAACGGAAAATCCGTTTCATTTAACGGCAAAGGCGGTTTATTTCCCGGTTGGTGGTGATTGTCCCTCATGACCAGGTGAGCATTAGGTCCCCACCGAAAATCGAGATTCTTGTAAATCAGCAAGCACTTTACTTCTAACATTCTGACCTGGCTATAAGAATTATCCATCTGCATGCGCTGATCTGGCCCATTCCGCCCCCAAGGAATGACTTTGCAGCGATTACTCAGCATTGAGTGGGGAAACCCCTCCACCCCCCCCTTGTAAGTCCTCGCCAAGGTCAAAATACATATTCATAACATATGGTTGTACCACTTCAAGACAGCGGGGCCGAGACTTGGCATGCCTTTTGACTAAGTTCTGGACAGGATCACCTCTCTATCTGGAGCCCACCATGCTACGCCAAGCCCTGCTCAGCCTCGAAACCTTCTATCAATGGCATCGTACCCGCCTCTGGTTCCTGGCCGGTCTGATCGGCCTCACCCTGGCGGCCTTCGCCACCCTGGGTGTCCTGCGGGACCTGGGCTGGCTGGCGGCACCGGAGGCCAACTGGACCACTGGCACCCTGCTGATCATCTTCCTGGCGGCCCTGGGCTGCGAGTACCTGGATTCGAGCCTGGGCATGGGCTACGGCACGACCCTGACACCCCTCCTGATGCTCGCCGGCTATGAGCCCCTGCAGATCGTCCCCGCCGTGCTCCTGTCGGAACTGCTCACCGGTCTCGCCGCCGGCGCCATGCACCACCGTGATGGCAACATCGATCTGCGCCAGGACCCGGCGGCGCGCCGGACCTTCGGCTTGCTGGCCCTCCTCAGCGCCCTGGGGGCCATCGTGGCGGTGATGCTGGCGGTCAAGATCTCCGCCCAGTGGTTCTCGCTGCTGATCGCGGTCATCGTCCTGGCCATGGGCCTGATCACCCTGCTCACCGCCCGCCGGCAGATCCGCTATCACCGTGGCGGCATCCTTACCATCGGCCTGGTCGCGGCCTTCAACAAGGGCCTCAGCGGCGGCGGCTACGGACCCCTATTACTTCAAGAGTGGCATCGATTGGTCCCTCACCCTGCCCCTGGTGGCCGGCGCCCTGCTCTCCGTGCCCCTGGCCACCGCCACGGTCAGGCATCTGCCGGAGACGGGTATCCGTCGCGGGGTCGGCCTCTTCACCCTGATCCTGGGTGTCGTCCTCCTCAGCCGCCTGCTGGCATGAGAGCCCGAGCGCCACAACCCATTCACGAGCGCGGCCAGGGCGCTCGGATGGTAAGGGGGGCGAGGGTGAGGACTCCCCCAGGCCTTAAATACCCGCAATCGCGTGAGGGATGAATCGCCAGACCGGTCAAGGGACTGGGCTGGCCACCAAGGCGTGGTAGGCCCGCCGATAGCGCAGGACCACGCCCACCAGCAGCCCCTCCAGCACCAACCCGGCCAGGGCCGACAGCAGACCGGCGGGTCGGGCCAGGACGGGGACGAAGATGGCGGCCAGCCCCAGGAGCAAGGCGAGCAGATGCAGGACAAACTGCATTCGCGCCCAGCCCAAATCCAACAGACTGCCCATGTGGGGGATGCGCAAATCAAACCGCCCGGATTGCAACTGGCGCTGCTGAAGATGGAACCAGGCGAGAAAGGGCAGGATCTTGAACAACATACCCGCGGGCAACCCCAGCCCGACCCCGACAAGCAGCAGGACCCCGACGAGCGGCGGCGGCGCCCCCAGGGCCCAGGCCGGAAGCGCCGCGACCAGCGCCAGCAGGGCGGTCCACCAGTGTAGCAGGGTGGGATCGAGACGGCGCCGGCCACGCCGCAGGGCGGGATAGGGCGGGGTGACGAAGAATAGCGGAATCACCTGGATGGCGACCCCGATCACCAGCAAGCCCACCCAGCCCAGCAGCCCCCAGGTGACATGGACGTTGACCCAGCGGGTCAAGGCCGCCAGGGGGAGCAGACCCAACAGGAAGGCGCTGAGCACCAGGCCAAGCAGCAGGGTGACGAGCAAGGCCAGCGCGGCGGCGCGCAAGGCCCACCGGGTCCCTGGCTCGCCTTGCGCCCGCCACAGGGCCAGGGCGACCGGCAGCAGAAAGCACAGAAAACCCAGGGCGCTGGCCGCCGCACCCCAGGCCAGGGCCCAGGGCAGGCCGTAGCCCAGGCCCCCGGCCAGGAACAGGGCGCCGAGGCTGAGCAGGGGATGCGTCAGATTACCCACCCAGCGCACCCCGGGCACTGGCGCCCCCAGAACCACCGGCAGCAGTTGCAGCAGGGCGCCACACATTACCAGGCCCAGATAGCCGATGGCGATCAGGTGCGTCGCCGCTAGGGCCAGGGGCAGCCAGCGCGAGGCGAGCAGCGGCGGACCCTCCCAAAGCAGCAGGAGACCCGCCAGCAGGACGAACAAGGGGGCCGTGAGGAAGAAACGCGCCGGGACATGAAAGAGCGGCGCCTGCTCCAGGCTGAGACCGCGGGTGTCGATCATTCGTCGCTCGGCCAGATCAGAATGCGGTAGGCCCCCTCCGTGCCCGTCGTCTCGTAGCGATGGCCCATGCGCCGCAACATATCGAAGAGCGGATAGGGTAGACGGCGGTGCCTGACGGCGAGACGGTCTCCCGGCCTGAGGTCCATGAGGGCATCCAGGATCCGCTCCAGGGGTTCCGGTGGCTCCAACTCGCTGACGTCCAGTTCCCTGTCCATGACTCAGAACGCCTTGAGCTTCGCCACCAGTTCTTCCGCCTGGGTTGCGAGACCCTGGTCCGCCAGGGGATAGAGGATGCCCTCTTCCTTGGCGTTATGCTGCTGTATGAGGAAATGCAGCGTCTCCACCAGGCCGAGACAGGCCTTCGCGTCCCGGCCGCCCAGGGCCTCCCGCAGTTCATCGAGCAGGGCGCGCATCTGGCGGTGCTCCATGGTCATGACCTGGACCGGCCCCCGGGCCC
>JAGVUH010000243.1 GCA_019136395.1 Gammaproteobacteria bacterium | reverse complement strand
GGTCCTCCGGTTCTTCAAGCATTGTTTCCTCAAACCAGCCTCTCCAGGGCTCTATGAACGCGAGTTGGCGCCAATGTTGAGGGCCTACCTATGACTTTAACCGGACACCGTTGCTCCCGCGGTAGCCAGGACACCCGGCCGCGCGCCATGCCGCCCGCGACGCTTCGCCCGGCTCAATAATAGGTCGGTAATGCTTCGTCTTGCCAGGCATCATCACGCTTGATAAGCTGTCATCCTGCCGTCTGTCACCACCTGCCTTTTCCCCTCTCGCAGGTGGGCATACCCCATCGCTAACCATAGGGATAAGGGCCGTGAAAGACCACAACACACCCAGCCTGTTTGATCAACCCGCCGTGCGTGGGCGGATGATTGATGGCTTCCCGCTCACGGACGAACAAGAGGCCATTGTGGATGCGGCCCGCCGGGGCAGCGTGCGGGTTCAGGCGCTGGCTGGCACTGGCAAGACCACCACCCTGCGGGCAGTCGTCAACGACACCCCACCCGGGCTGCGCATTCACTACCTGGTCTTCAACAGCAAGATGTGCCGCGCCGCGGAGCGCACGTTCGACCCCGGACGCGTGCTGATCAAGACCTTTCACGGCCTGGCCTTGGCCGCCACGCGCGACTGGTTTCCGGGGCGCACGGTGGGCAACATCCGCGTAACTGATCTGCGCGCCATCTGCGGAGATATCTCCCCGGCGGGCGACGGCATGTCCCGCGCGGAAACCTATGCCGCTGTCGCCGCCACCTTACGCGCCTTTCTCCATTCCGCGGACGCCAATCCCGCCTGGTATCACGTGCCCGGCCTGTTTCGGCGCCGCCTTGAGGAGGATCTCACCACGCTTCTCCTCGAGTCCGGGCCGCCGCATTTACTGGGCCCCGATAACACGCTTTCCGCCGCCGGCGAGCGGCGCGTCAAGGAGGATGTGGGTCGGTCACTCGTCTATCTCGCGGAAAAGGCGCAGGTGGCCTATGACGCCTATGCCTCCCGTCGCCCCGGCGTGCCGTTACCACTGCCGCATGATGTTTATCTGAAGGCGTGGCAACTGGCCGGCGCGGTGATCGACACGGACCTGCTGCTGGTGGATGAGGCACAGGATCTCAATCCGGTCATGCTTGCCATCGTCCATCAGCATCGTGGGCGGATCATTGCCGTCGGTGATTCCCGTCAACAAATCTATGGCTGGCGCGGCAGTGTCGATGCCCTGGACGGTCTGGAGGGGGAAGAACTGCCGCTGACGGTCTCATTTCGCTTCGGTCCGGCGATCGCCGCCCGCGCCAACGAGGTGCTGCGGTTGCTGGGTTCGCCGTATTTCCTGGAGGGACGGGGGCCGGATGATCGACCCTTCAATGCCCAGGAACGTCATGCCCGGCTGTTTCGCACGAACAGCGCGATGCTGGAGAGCGTGATCACGGAAAGCGCCCAAGGCAAGAAGGTCCATTGCACCCGTAACATTGGCCCTTTGGTGGCCTTGCTGCGGGATCTGTGCCTGGCCTACAACAACCAGTGGCACCAGGTCCAGGACCCCCGGATTCAGCATGCGCGCCATTGGGCGGCGCTCAAGGAAGAACTTGAGGACGACATTGACGCCGCTCCCCTGCTCCGCATGGTCGAGCAGGACAGCGCGGCCGCGGCGCGCATGGTGGAGTCCCTGTCCGGGTTCAGTTCCAAGCCCGCCGCTTCGGCGGACGTGATACTGACCACCGCTCATCAATCGAAGGGGCTGGAGTTTACCAACGTCGCCCTGAGTCACGATTTCGCCGGCCGGGCCAAGCGCAGCGTCGAGGAGTTGCGCTTGCTCTATGTCGCCCTCACCCGGGCCAAGCGCGCCCTGTCCGTGCCACCGCTGGTGGCCAACGAGCTCCGCAACCTGGCCGCTGGGCTGGCGGCCTAGATGCATGCTCGCCCGGACCGCGCCCGGTACCTTCGCCTGTTGCGCTGGGCCGCGCGCCGCTACGCCGACGCCGACGGCTGGCTGGCGGTGGCGGAGGACGACAAACCTTCGCCCTATGCCCGGATCGCCTTGGCGGCCTGGACCCGCTACCACGCGGCGGCGACGCCACCCGCCCCCGCCACCCGTCACGGACCGGACTAACTCGCCGGCGGCGGGGCCCGCAGCAGCTCCTCTAGGGCCGCCTCCAGGCGCGGATCCAGGACCAGCTGCTCCTGTTCCATCCACTGCCCGCGGGCGGCCAGCGCCTGCACCGCAGGCGGGGCAAACGACAGGTCCAGGTCCCGCGGCCATCCCCCCTTGCGCTCGCGCACCGTGGCGCCGTCCGCAAACCAGAACGCCGGCACGAACCAGCGCAGGTCCGGCGCGTGACGGCGTAGGTGGAGATAAATTCTCACGCCGTCGGGATCGAGATCGCCAAAATGGACCAGGGGCGTGCCGCGGCAGACCTCGATCAGTCGCCGCGCGGTGGTCGTCTCCCAGCCCGGCACCAGGGCCAGCAGCCAGCCCGGGGGGCGCGGCATGTCACGCCAGGCCCCGAGGTTTTCCACCAGCATCACTGCCCGCAGCGCCCCCCGCAGTTCGAGTCCGTCGAGGAAGGCGCGTTCGGGCAAGGCGACCTCGCCGAGGCAGGCCGCCATGGCGCTCAGATCCAGGGTCCCGGCACGGGTCACCGCCGTCAATCCCCTCGGCGGCCGCAGACGAATGATGCCATCATGGGTGAGCTGGGCCGCCCCCAGCGCGGCGTGTCGCTCCGGCGTGAGCGTGGTTTTGGAGTGTGCCGCGGTCAGCGCGGCCGCGGTGTGGCGATTGAGTCGCGGCGGCAGACGCGGCAGGGCCGCAGCGCGTTCGCGATCCTGATAGCGGGCATAGCCCTCGGGGGTGGGCGTCAGCCCGGCGGCCTGCATCCGGGCCTGGACGTCCCGCCAGGCGGGCCACACCCGCGTGAGCAGGGCCTCCAGGTCCGCTGCCCGTTCCGGCGCCACGGCGATGACCTGGCGCCGCCCGCGGGTGCGCGTCCAGGGCAGTTCGGCCAGGGTGTCAAAGGCGGCCGCTTGTCCCTGGCGGCGTTTGAGCTGACCGCAGGTGACCAGCTCCAGCAGCGCCAGGCGCGCCGCGGGGGTGCGCCAGGTCATGCGGCGACCCGGGTGCGGCGCCCGCTGATCACGACCTCCTCCCGGCCGTTCGCGTCCGGGCGCCGCACCAGGCGATAGGTGGTATTGCCTTCCGCCCGGGCGACTTCCGGCGCGGCAATGAGCAGTTGCAGGTCGAGGACCTGGCACAGGTCAAACAGGACGCCAAGATTGTCTTCGGACAGCCGATTGGCCTCATCCAGGAACAGGAAGCGCAGGGGGCCGCCGTGACGCTTGGCACGCAGGAGGTTGGCATCCTGTTCCCATTCGGCCAGGACCACCATCATCAGGGCGGCGCCCACGCCGATCGCCTCGCCGGTGGAGAGGTGCGTGGGGTTGGCGATCTCCCACACGGTGCTGCCCGTGCGCTGGATTTCGACCTGGAGGCGCAGGTATTCGCGATAGTCCAGAATACGTTCCCCGCCCGTCCGACCATCGGCATAACGCTCAAACAGGGTTTTGAGGGCGACGTCCAGCGGCATGTCCTCCTGGAACAGCAGGCCCTGCGCCGGCCCGTCGCGCAAGGCCCGCAACACCTTTTCCATTCTCTCCTCCGGGTGCAGGGTGACCTGGATCCCGCTGATATTGCCAAAGCCCAGGCCAGCCAGATTCTGGTTGAGCCGCTTGACCTGAGCCCGGGCGCGCCGGATACAGACCTCTATGCTGCGGGCGATGTTTTCACTTTCGCCGCGCAGGTCTTGCTCCTGGCGCTGCAAACGCTCCTCCAGGTCGCGCAGACGGTCATGCAGGCGCTCCAACGCCGCGCGGGGGTCCGCCGCGTCCGCGATGTCCGCTGGCAGCCGGCTTAACAGCCAGTGTCGCACCCTGACCCAGGCCTCCAGGTAGGCGAGTGGTGTCCCGCTGGCGCCGTTTGCGCCCTGATGGATCTGCGCCAGCAGGGCGGGCCCGCCTTGGGCCGCGCGCAACCGCTCCTGGAGAATCGCGTGTAAGGTGTTGGCCTCGCGGGCGAGGGTGTCCGCGTCCTCCGCGCCGCGCCGCTGGCGCGCATCCAACGGGGGCAGCGTTAAGTGCTGTGCAGCGAGGGCCGCCTGCAGGCGCTCCCAGTGCTCTAAATCCGGGGCCCCGGCCAACTGCTCCCGGGTAACCGCCTCCCCCAGGCGCTGCTGACGCTGCTCGGCCTGGCTCAGTTCGCCGCGCAACCGTCCTTTCGCCTCGCGCAGCTGCGCCAGCTGCGCAGTCAATTCACCTAGGGCGGCGCGCAGGCGCTCGTCCTCGGCCCGCGCCTCGTCCAGAGCCGCCTGGGTCGGATGGGGAATGCCGAACCGGGCAAAGCGTTCTTCAGCCGCTTGTCGTTGGGTATCCGCCGTGATCCATTCCCCGTGCGCATGCTGCCAGGCAATGTGGGCGGCATCGTACTCGGTCTCCGCCCGCTGGTAGTCGGCCTCGGCCTGGCGATAGGCCTGCTCGGCCTGCTGTTGCTGTTGGGCAAGGCCGGGCTGCAGCGCGGCCTCCGCCGCCAATTGGGCCGGCGCGTCCTGCCAGGCCAATGCCTCTTCATGTTCGGCGACGTACGTCAGCGCCTCGATCCCGGCTTCCAGCCGAACCCGCTGACCGGTGAGCTGCTGGAGTCGCACATCGAGCGCGGTCCGTTCGCTGGCCGAGAGCGGCAGATAGCGCAGTACCGCCCGCTGGTCCTCGACCAGACGCGCCTGGGGCGCCAGGCGGGTCACAAAGTCCTGGGCGGCGTCGGCCGCCGCGCAGGCGCGGGCCAGCGCCTGGCGGCGTTCTTCCCAGTCTGGCGGGTCGAGCAGCAGGGCCTGGCCGAGCAATTCACGCAGGGCCATGCCGCGCGGCGCCAGCTGCTCCTGCTGTGCCCGATACTGCTCCGCGGCCTGTTGCTGCTGCGCTTCCAGGGCGGTCGTCAGGGCCAGCTGGTCGCGCAGAGCGGTCAACTCGGCGGTGGGATCGCCGTCCAGCCACAGCGCTTGCGCGGCTAGCAGCGCCTCCCCATCCGCGACCAGCTGTTCGTGCTGACGGCGGGCGGCGCGCGCCTGATCGATCGCCGGCTGTAGGTCCTCGGCCGTGGCACGCAGTTCCGCCGCCCGCTTCTCCCGCGCCGCGCGGCCCAGCCGGGGATGCGCGGGCACCCGCGCCACCCGCAGGGCCCGCCCCTCGAACACGGTGACGTCGCCGTCCTGGTCGACCCGCGCGGTTTCCAGCTCCAGCTGCGCGGCGTCCGCGTCGCGGCTGACGAGCCACACCTCGGGGAGCGTGTCGGGCCGGTCATGGACCTGGTGGAGGGCGGCGGCGACGTCGTCCACCACCAGGGCCTGGAGCAGCGGCCCCAGCCGCGCTTCGTGCCACGCCGCTTGCTCGGGTGCGGCGTCTTCAAAGGCGCCGGCCAGCAGCTCGGCGCCCAGCGCATCCCGCAGCTGCAGGAGTTCGGGGGTAAAGGGACCGCCGATAGCCAATAACTGCCGCGCTTCCGTGAGCACGCGCTCACGCTCGGCGGTGAGCGTTTGTTCCGCGGCGCGGCTCTGGGCCAGGTCGCTGGCCACCCGGGCGCGCGCCGCCTGCAGCGCTTCCGCGCCGGCATCCAGCGGACGGCCCAGGTGCGCCGCGAGGCGTGTAGCCCGCGCGTCCAGTTCCCGCCACACCGGGGCCCGCGCGGTGAGCTGATCCAGTCGGGCGCGGCCAGCCTCAACCTGGCGCCGGCACTCGGCCGCCGCTGCCCGCGCGGCCTGCGCCTGGTCCAGCAGCAGTTGCTGGTGCGCGTCCTCGCGCTGCATCTGGGCCTGAATCACAGTACTCGCCGCTGCCGGGCCGGCGATGGCCAGGCCCAGCGCCGCAGCGTGAGCGCGGGCGTCCGCTTGCCGGCTGGCCTGGCGCCCGGCTTCCGCCAGCTCCCGGGCCCATTCCACAGCCCGTGCCGCCTGGCGCACCTGGTCGTGGAAATGAGCCAGATGTTCACCGGCCGCGGCATGCGCGGCCTCCGGGGCGATCGGCGTCCCCGCCAGGGCGGAGAGCGCGTCCAGCACGGACGCATGCTCCGCGACGTGGCGTTCGGCATCCGCGCGTCGCGTCTGCAAGGCGCCGCGGATCTGGTCCGCCTGGCGCAGGCGGTCCCGCGCCGCGTCGCGGAGTGCGTCCAGCCCGGTGACCGGTAGTGTCGCCAGATCGAGTAATTGCTGCGCCTCGATCTGCTTGCCGCGTACCTGCCGATAGGCGGCGGCATGCCGGTGGAGGCGATCGAGACCGCTTTGCAGATTGGCCAGGCCAGCGGTGGCCGCATGGTAGTCGTCCTGGCGGCGCTGCTGCGTCGCCCGTGCCCGGTCCTTCGCCGCGCCGCGGGCCGCCTGGTCCGCCGCGGCTTGCTCAACGGCGGCCTGCGTGCTGGCGACCTGTGCGCGCCAGTGGGCCACCTCCTGGGCCTGGTGCAGTGCCTGTTCCAGCTGCTGCGCCCGCTGCCCGGCGCGGGCGCCGGCGGCGCTTTGCGCCGTGTGTCGCTCCTCCGCCTGTTGCACGGCGCTCTCGTTGGCCGTGCAGGCGTCCCGTGCGTGCTGCACGGCCTGCGTTGCCTGCGCGGAGTCCGCCTCGGCCTGTGCCACCCGTTGTTGCCGCTCCGCGGCGCGAACCTGGGCGGACTGACACGCGGTGGCAAACATGGCGCTGCCCGCCTCGTAAACCTCGCCAATCTCCCGTTCCAGGCGCTGGGCGCCAAGCACCTCATGGCGGGTGCGCCGGCACTCATCGAAGTTGGCGCGCATGCGCTGCAGGGTATCCGCCAGCCCGGATTCCCCCCGTAACAGGAAGTTGCGTACTTCGGTGGTCAGTTTGCGCGACATGCCGCCGGTCATGCTGGTGCGGAGCATCTCGTTGAATTTGCCACGCTCCTCGTCCGTGGACAGCCGCAGGGCGTTGACGCCGTAGTCGCACAGGGCGGCGAAATATTCGCGCGCGGTGGCGAAAACCTTCAACCGCCCTCCCCAGCGGGCGACGTTTTCCCGCAGCTCCGTGAGTTCCGGGACGACGTCGTTGGCCCCCTGGGTCAGAAGCAGGAGGTCCTGGAGGCGCACCTCGGCCCCCAGGCCGGTGATGATGAAGGGCGCGGGCTCCACGCTCGGTTCGCCCTTCCGTTCCAGGTGGACGCCGGCGATGAGTCGCGGCTCCTCCGGGGTGACCAGATCGAGCGCCGCATACGACGGTCGTCCCGCTTCACCCAGGCGCCCCCAAATCCCGCGGTCGCCGCCCGTGGCGCCGGTTTCGCCCAGATTGGTGAAGGTCAGGCGGGACATGTCGGGCATGAGCACCACATAGGCGGCGATCATCACGGTCGTTTTGCCGGCCCCATTGAGTCCCTCCAGGGCGGTGACATGGCGGTCAAGCAGGTACCGGTCGAAAAAAACTCCCTTCCAATTGACCAGCGCCAGTGCCGTGGCGTGGGTGCGGGTGATCATGCGGCAGTCCTCGACAGCAGACAGGTGGGGAGCGGACTAGCGCGGGCGCTCATCCAGGTCATCGGTGGCGAGATCCTCGTCTTCCGCCTCGGGGCGGTCGGGCGTTTCCGCCCCGAGCACCACCTCGCCGCGGGCCACCAGGCGCGCAAGCGCCGCGCCCGGGTCGCCCTGATCGCGGACCGGATCCGCGAATCGCATCAAGGCGGGGCGCAAATGGAGGGCACCCTCGTCGCCCAGGTCGATAAAGCCGAGCTCGGCCAGGCGGCGCAGGGCTTCGCCCACTTTCGACCGCACGGTCTCGGCGGCGAGGCGTTCATCGAAGCGCCGGCTCCGCGGATGCAGGAGCTGATAGAGCGTTTCGGCGCTGACCAGCCCGGCGAGCCGCTCCAGCACCGCCTCTGGTCCCAGGGCGCCCAGGCGCAACGCGGCCGGGTCCAGGTACATGAGCGCCAGGGTTTGCCCGACCAGCATTTCGCCCGCGGACAGCCGCCGCTGCCCCAGGCGCTCGCCGTTGGGCAGCAGAAACACATAGCCATCGGCGCGCTGGATGAGTTCGCAACCATAGCGGCGATAGAAGGGTTCGAGAAAATCGAGCGCATCGACCAGATAGTCGTACAAGCCGCCATCCTCCCGCCCGAAGTGGCGTCCCTTGCGCAAGGCCAGGTCGACGACGGGGAATTGCTCGGCGCCCAGGGCGTCCTCAAAGGTTTTGAATGCGTTGCTCATCGCGCCTCCGGTTGGGTTGCTGGCCTCGTGGGCACTACGGTCCAGTCTTCCACCTCCAGGTGCGCGGAGACGGCCTGCCAAGGCCGTTCGCGGTCGCTGTGGGTACGCCGCCACCGCGCCAGGAGGTGGGCGACGCGGCCGGCGATCAGGTACGCCTGTGCCGGCGGATAGTGACTCAGCACCTGGGCGGTGACGGCCGCCAGAGTGTCGGCGCCCGCCGCCAGAGCCGCGGCGACCTGTACTTCCAGCACCTGGGAGCCATCTTCGGGGGTCACGAGTTCGAGATCCCCTTCCCGCTCGGCGCGGAGGCGCAGCACCGGGGGCCGTTCCACCCGGGATTCCAGCGGTCGCAGCAGGCGGATAGGTTCGGCGGCGGCCACCACCAGGTGCAGCGGGGCCGCGGACCAGCTTTGCAACTGCTCCCGCAGCCGTTGGCTGAGGGCCCGACTGGGATCCAGCCGCACGACGTCGCGCAGGAAGCGATGCACGCTCTGGTAATAGGTTGACCAGGCGCGCTGCCGCTCACCGCCCCAGGCGGCAATGCGATCGACGTGTTCAATCACCCGCTGCGCCGCGGCCTCGGCGCCGGACGCTCTAGCCTCCAGGGCCAGCGCCTGGATTTCCTGCAGCAGGGCGATGAGGAGACTGGTATCACGCATCAGCACCGCATTTAGTTCGCGCAGCGTGGCCGCGGTCTGGTCCAGCAGGTCCTGGCAGCGATCCACGGCCGCGAACCAGTCGCTTTGCAACAGTTCGACGATGTGGGTCTGGATTTCTTCCTGTTGCGCGTCCAGGCCGCGCTGACGGCGCTCGATGCCCCGCACCAGTTCGCCAATGCTGACCTGTAACGGTCCGGTGACGGTCGCCTGCCAGGTGTCCGGGGTGGTCGCGCCTTTGGCGGCGGCGAGAATGGCCGCCAGTTGCAGGTTCAGCTGGGCGGTGAGCAGGGTCAGGCTCTCACGGGTCAGGACCTCATCGGCGAGGAAGAAATCCACGATTCCGGTCGCCAGACGGGTCAACGCATACTCACCGGCCCGGACCACCCCGGCCCCATCGACGCGCGCCAGCACCCGCTGGTCGCGCAGGCGCTGAATGGTGGCGGCGGCGCGTTGGCGCGGCCGGTCCATCCCCGGGTCGAGACTGTCGCTGATCTGCTCGAACAGATCGATCAGGCTGTCCTCCTCGAACGAGGCGAGGGTTTCGCGCTCCGCACGCTGGTGCAGGCCGAGCAGAAAACACAGGTCGAGGGTCTTGAGATCGACATGGCGGCGATCGCGGGCGAGCTTGGCGATGAGGCGCGTGAGATCCGTGGGCATGGGCAACGCAGACTGGAGGGGGGGGCGTCCGGCGCCGGGCTGGTGGCGGGCGTGAATCGATAACGCTGCTCATTGTATAACAAAGTCGGTAATGTGACTACACTACGGCTAAAATACCCGCTGGATGATGCGAAGTTCGCGGCGTGAAGCACAAACACTTCTCTGTTGATAGCCCGGGTCACTTGCGTCATTACCGACCATTTATGCTCGGACTCTGTCTTAAAAGAGACAGAAGCACCGTCCTTCAGGGCGGTGAGAACGTCACTATGCTAACCCTCCGCTGGGCGGCTTGATAAACCCATTTTTTTACTCCCGGCGCGGCGGCGCGGCCCAAGCGCCCGCCCGTTTCCAGGACTGACAGGGGATCATGCGGTGAATACTGACGTTAATTACGGACGGACAGCATGCCCGGGTCCCGAGGCCCCGCTGCCCGGTCTATGGATCCAGCCCGGCGTTTCGGTGGACGCGCTGGCGCTTGCGGAACGTTTCACCCGTTCCCCGGGGCCCGGGGGGCAGAATCTGAACCTCCCCACGGCTAAAGCCGGGGGGTTCTGGGGCCGAATCCAACGGGGTCTCCAGGCCCATCGGGCGCCTGGCCGTGACCGTTGGCAAGTCCCCTTCGACGCGCGA
>JAGVUH010000619.1 GCA_019136395.1 Gammaproteobacteria bacterium | reverse complement strand
CCATCATCCCCCCAAGCCACCGCCCCCACGGCCCAAGCCCAAGCCTTATTGGGACGATCACCGTCCGGGAGACGACCGGCCGCCGCCGGGTTGGCGCCCGCCACCCGATCATCGGCCCCCACCCAAACCCCCGGGTGGCGGCGGGCCCTGGCCTGATGACCGGCCACCGCCCGGCGATCGTCCCTGGCCGGGGGGCAAGCCACCTCCTGACCGCCCCTGGTCGGGAGGCAAACCGCCTCCCGCGGATCGACCCTGGTCAGAAGGCAAGCCGCCTTCCCGCTGGCCGGGAAGCGCTCCGGTCACTCAGGCCCCAGTACCAGGACCCAGACCTTCACCCGTCACAGGCACGATGCCCGGTCCGCGGCCGGTCATCGCTCCGGCTCCCCAGCAGGCCCCAGCTCCCAAGCCCGCTCCGGGACAATCCTGGCCCAACCGCCCGGGTGCCAAGCCGCCACCCGGCTCCGGGGGTGAGCCGGCTGGAATGGGCGGGGAGGGCAGTACTGGTCCAGGGACGCCTTGGGGGTCAGGAGGAGGGCCAGGGGGTGGCCGCCCGCCGTCCTTCAACGTCAATTATTGACCCGTGGCTAGCCGGCACTTTCCCAGCCAGGGCTGTCACTTATATCGCCAGGGGTCGGCAGGGAAGCGCCATGGGTCGCCAGGGATGGCGACTGCATGAGCTTCTTCCCGGGCCCGCAAGGCCCTTGGTGGGCCCGGGAGGGGAGGGGTTCAGCGGACGATGTCGGTGACCTTCCAGGTCAGGCCCTCCAGTTGCAGCCGGAGGTGGGTTTCCCCATGGCCCAACCGGCCAAGTCGGACCAGGAAGCGGTTCCAGGACTCGAACATGGCGAAATCGACGGCGGCCAGCAGATAGGCGGGTCGGCGCTCGGTGGTGGCGGACACCGCGTCCCGTAACTGGGTCTGGACCCAGGTCAGGTCGATGGTATCTTCCAGGGCGGCCTCGCCGGCCCGTTGCAGGCCTTGCTGCAGCCAGCGCAGGGGCTCCATCCCGGGGGCAGCGGCGTCCCGCATGCCCAAGGCCCAGGTCAGGCGCTCCTTGGTGTTGGCGCGGATGGCATCGATATCGACCAGGGGGGCCAGGGCGGCGGGGTCCGGGCGGCCCAGGGCATCGTCGAGCCGATAAAGGTGGTAGTAGGGCCAAAAGAGGAAGATCAGGAGTGAGGCCAGGAGTAGCGAGACGATGAAGCGCATGATGGCCTGCCAGCGGGAGCTGGGAGTGGAGGAGGGTAATCCCCATTCTACTCCCCGCGACTCGCTTTTCGGTCCTTCCTGACCGGGGGGACGCTGAGCGGAGCCCCGGGCGGGGCGGGGCTATAATGGCATCATCCCCTTAAGCGGAGGTGGAGCTAACGATGGAAGACATCAGCCAGACCCTTGCCCTGACCCTCGGCGCCGGTTGGGCCAGTGGCATCAATCTCTACGCCGCCATTCTGGTGCTGGGCTTTCTGGGCCTGACCGGGCGCCTGGACCTCCCTGAGGGCCTCCAGGTGCTCAGCGATCCCCTGGTGATGATGGTCGCGGGTTTCATGTACCTGGCGGAGTTCTTCGCCGACAAGACGCCCGGGGTGGACACAGTCTGGGACAGCTTCCACACCTTCATCCGCATCCCGGCCGGGGCCCTGCTGGCCGCCGGGGCGGTCGGTGATATCGGCCCCGGCGCGGAACTGGCGGCGGCGCTGGCGGGCGGCAGCCTGGCGGCGGCCACCCACTTCACCAATTGGGGTGCCTCCCTCGCCGAGGACGTGGCGGTGGTCGCCGGCCTCCTGGCCGCCATCAACCACCCCCTGGTCTTTCTCGCCTTGCTGGCGGCCTTCATTCTGTTTCTGATCTGGCTCCTGCCCAAGCTGTGGCGGGGGGTCAAGCGGGTCTTTGGCGCCCTAGGCCGCTTCTTTGGACGTAAGGGGGCGGAGCAGCCGGGGGATCCGGAGTTGGTGGCCGGCAGTCCGCCACTCGCTTCGCGGTCGGATACGGTAACCGGCGCACCGGGAGAGCCACCCCGACTTGCTGGCCCTGATGTCGGTTCGGGTCCCGGTCCCGGTACCGGGGGAGGGGTCTGAGACATGCTGTCGGGGTTCGAGACCTATCTCGTCGGAGGCGCGGTGCGGGATCGCCTCCTCCAGCGGCCGGTCGAGGAACGGGATTACGTGGTGGTCGGCGCCACGCCGGAGCAGTTGCTGGCCCTGGGCTTTCGGCAGGTGGGTGCGGACTTCCCGGTCTTTCTCCATCCGCATACCCAGGACGAGTACGCCCTGGCGCGGACCGAACGCAAGACCCGCCCCGGCTATCGGGGTTTCGTCGTCCACGCCGCCCCGGGGGTGACCCTGAAGGAGGACCTGCGGCGGCGCGATCTCACCATCAACGCCCTGGCGGAGGATGAGGCGGGGGAGGTCATTGACTACTTCGGTGGCCTGGCGGATCTGGAGGCCCGGGTCCTGCGCCATGTCTCCGCGGCCTTCAGCGAGGACCCGGTACGGCTGCTTCGGGTGGCACGCTTCGCCGCCCAGTTTGCCGACCTGGGCTTCAGCGTCGCGCCCGAGACCCTGGAACTGATGCGGGCCATGGTCGAGGCCAGGGAGGTGGACGCCCTGGTGCCGGAGCGGGTCTGGCAGGAGCTGGACAAGGCCCTGGCCGCGCCCAAGCCCTCGCGCTTTTTCGAGGTCCTGCGCCAGTGCGGGGCCCTGGCCCGCCTCTTTCCCGAGGTGGACCGTCTCTGGGGGGTCCCCCAGCCGGTCAAGTGGCATCCCGAGATCGATACCGGTGTCCATGCCATGATGGTGCTGGACATGTCGGCCCGGCTCTCCCCCCAGGCCGAGGTGCGCTTCGCCGCCCTGGGGCACGATCTGGGCAAGGGCACCACCCCCGCGGAGATCCTGCCCAGCCACAAGGGCCACGAGGAGCGCAGCGTGGGCCTGATTCACGCCCTGTGCGATCGCCTGCGCGTGCCGAATCGTTATCGGGAGCTGGCGGTGATCGCCGCGCGTTACCACGGCCTGGTCCACAAGATTGGCGAACTGCGCCCGACCACGATCCTGGAGGTCCTGGAGGGGGCGGACGCCTGCCGCCGACCGGAGCGGTTCGAACGGATGCTGCTGGTCTGCGAGGCGGACTATCGTGGGCGCGCGACCTACGAGGAGCGCCACTATGCCCAGGGCGAGCGCTGGCGGGCCTGCCAGGCCGCCATCAGTGGAGTGGATACCGCCGCGATCGCCCGCGCCGCGGCTACCGCCCGCGACGGCGCCATTGCCCGCGGCGCCGCTAACGCCCGCGGCGCCGCTAACGCCCGTGAGGCTACCATCGCGCGGGATGCCGATACCGCGATCATCCCCGACGCCGCCAGCGCTTGCGAGTCCAGGATCGCCCGCGAGGCCGCCAGCGGGAACCTGATTGCTGACCGGATTCGTCGGGCGCGGCTCCAGGCGATTCGGGAGCTGCTCGCGCTTGAGGATGACGCGCCCGACTGAGTGCGGGAGCGCAAGGCCAGCCACAACACCGACCTGTCGGCTGAGAATTCAGGCCGATCAGGATTTCTGGCCGATCCGGATTCCTTTATCAGTCGTACCCTTGCTGCTAACATCCCTTGAGTAATGGATACCAGGGTTGGTACCCGATTCAAGGCCCAACCCCGTCGCCCCTTGCCCGATCTGATCCCGATCCCCTTTCTAACCCCGGAGTCGCCATGTCCCAGGTCCTGTACGAAGCCAGTCCCTCCTTGTTGCGCATGAATCCCTTCGGCTCCCTGCTGCTGATC
>JAGVUH010000132.1 GCA_019136395.1 Gammaproteobacteria bacterium | reverse complement strand
CCGCCTGGTTTATCCTGAGCCAGGATTCCCGTTAGGGGTGAGTAATGAGGTGATGTGACGAGAGGCTTGCACCATGAAACGACTCCTGGCCCTGGACGGTGGCGGCATCCGCGGCATCTTCACCCTGGAGGTGCTGGCGCGGATGGAGGCCCTGCTGCGCGCCAAGACCGGCCAACCCGCGCTCGTCCTGGCGGACTACTTCGACTACATCGCCGGGACCAGCACCGGCGGCATCATCGCCACCTGTCTGTCCTGGGGCATGCCGGTCGCGGAGATCGAAGACCTCTACATCCGCCGCGGGATGGACATCTTCCGCCCCGCGCCCTGGTACAAGCGTTGGCGCAGCAAATATGCCGCGGAGGCCATCACCGCCATGCTCAAGGAGGTGTTCGCCGAGGATGCGGCGGGCCAGGTGCCGGCCTTGCTGGGCACGCGGAAACTGCGCACCCTGCTGTGCCTGGTGATGCGCAACTATTCCACCGGTTCCCCCTGGCCCATCTCCAACAATCCCGCCGCCAAATTCAACGACCCCGCCTCGCCGGAGTGCAATCTGCGCATCCCCCTCTGGCAACTGGTGCGGGCCAGCACCGCCGCCCCGACCTTTTTCCCCCCGGAGACCATCGTCCTGGGTGGCCGCCAGCACGTCTTCGTCGATGGCGGCATCACGCCCTACAACAACCCCAGCCTACTCCTCTACCTCATGGCGACCCTGCCTTGCTTCCACCTGGAATGGGAGCGGGGCCTGGACAAGCTGCTGCTGGTCTCGATCGGCACCGGGCGGGTGCGCGTGACCTCCGGCACGGCCACGGCGGGGGAGATGAGCCTGCTCTTTCATGCCCGGCGCGTCCCGGTGGCCCTCATCGACTCCTCCAGCCTGCAGCAGGACCTGCTGTGCCGGATCCTCGGCCAGTGCCGGGTCGGTGACGAAATCGACTGCGAGATCGGGGATCTCAAGGACGGGGGTGCCGGAGCCAACCCGGGCCTGGTGCCAGGCCAGGCCTCTGGCGAGGCTTCAGGCCAGGGCTCTGGCAAGGCCTCAGGCAACAATTTCACCTACCTGCGCTACAACCTGCTTTTCACCCCGGAGCAGCACGCCCGGGCCCAGCAGTTCGCCAGTACCGGCTTCGCCATCGACAACCTCAAGCTCATCCCCCTGCTGCGCGACCTTGGCGCCGCCTACGCCGCCGAGACCGTCCGGGCCGAGGACCTGCTCTGAGGTCTCCGGGTATCGACAACCTCAAGCTGATCCCCCTATTGCGGGGCATTGGCGCCGCCTACGCCACAGAGAACGTCCGGGCCGAGGACCTGCCCTGAGGTCCCGGGCGGGGGAGGGTTGGCCCTCTTACTCCCTCCCCCCTGGTGGGGGAGGGTTGGGGAGAGGGAGGAGGGCCAGGAGCAGGAACTTCAGCGCCTCGCCAATGCCGATGTCCGGCTCGGCCTCGACGCGCACCAGCCTGCCCTCCCGGCGGGTCACCCATTCCATCTTGCCCTCCGCGGTCAGCCCCAGGCGCCAACTATTGTGGGGCGCCATGTCGCGCTCGATGAGCGCGGCCACCGCCTGGGCCAGGGCCGGGCTCTCGATCACCAGACCGATCTCCGTATTCAGGTGTGTCGAGCGCGGGTCCATGTTGAAGGAGCCGATATAGACCAGCCGGCGGTCGATGACCAGGGTCTTGGCATGCAGGACCAGGGGGACCTTCTCCGGCATCCGTGCGTAGCGCTCGATCAGGAGGGGCTGATCCTCGGCGTCACCGCGGTACTCGAACAACTCGATCCCCATGTCCAGCAGGCGGCGGCGCTGAAAGGCGTAACGGGAATGCACCCAGATGGCATCGTTGGCCGCCATGGAGTTGGTGACGATGGCGACCCGGACGTTGCGCGCCCGCAGGTCCTCCAGCAGCTTAAAGGTGCCGGGAAGCATGATCAGATAGGGCGTCGCGCCGAGCACCTCCTGGCGGGCGCCGCGGGCCAGTTCGGTCAACTGACGCCCGCTCTCGCCGAAGGCATCGTACCGGTCCAGCTCCGGGTTCTTGCCGGGCCGGTCATAGATGAGCCGCGCCTGACCCCAGGCAAGATCCGCGGCCCGCAGCCCCTTAAGGCGAGCAGTGGTCGCGGCGAGGCCGGCATCGAACCGCGGGGGGAAGTTCTCGGGCTGGGCGGCATACTGGTGCAGCCCACGATAATAGGCCTCCCGTTCCGCGGCGGTGATGGGGACCTGGACCACTACCTCCAGGGGAACCACCCAGGGATCGTTCCAGTATTCGTCGAAGCTTCGAGAGATCTGCGGCACCACCGGGCCCAGGGTCAGGACATCCAGATCGCGGAAATTGAACTCCTGGTCAAGGTCATAGTATTCATCGGCCACGTTGCGCCCGCCGAGGATGGCCAGGCTGCCGTCGACGATGAAGGTCTTGTTGTGCATGCGCCGGTTAAGGCGCGAGAAATCACCCAGCGAGCCAAGGATCCGTCCCAACTTGCCCAGGGTATCCAGACCCAGGGCGCCCACCGGGTTGTAGAGGCGGATCTCGACCTGGGGGTGATCGTTTAGCAAGGCCAGAAACCGGGGATCGGCGTCGAGGGAGATCTCGTCGACGATGACCCGCACCCGCACCCCCCGCTCCGCCGCCCGCAGAAGGCGCTCGGCGGCGATCTTGCCGACATTGTCCTGGTACCAGATAAAGTACTGGGTATCGATGGTGCGGGTGGCCTGGTCGGCCAGCATCCCCCGCCACAATAAGGCCTCCTCGCCCTTGTCCAGGAGCAGGAAACCCGACTGGCTGGCGGGCTGGTGGCTGACCAGGTGTCGGACCCGCTTGCCCAGCGGCGTGGTCTCGGGATCGGCGATGGCGTGGGCTTCCGTTCGGCCCGCCTGGGGGATAGCAGCCGGATCGACGGCCTTGAGGCTGGCGCATCCGGTAAGAACCAAGGCCAGCGCAAGGGCGAAAGCCAGCGTGAAATTCACGGATCTGTCTCTCATTTTCACAAAGTTGACGCGCCCATTCATACCGGTTGGCGTAAAAATCACGGCACGATTATTCATGTTCCGGGGCATGGCGCACCTCCCCATGACAGTCAGCGGCAAAGCCGACGCCAAGGCCGGTGTCACCATAAACCGGATCACTCGCTCAGACATCTGCCGCCCCCCGAATGAGCAATGGATCTCGACCTGAAATCAGGACCACACAAAGACCCTGAGATCCCTGGCTGAGCAGTTACAGGGAAATTATGGTTAGTGCAATACTGATGGCGATTTTTCGGATTTGACCAGGGTCAATTTGTTGGTGGTGGGCGAAGAGTAACCTTGTTACCAAGGCAACGGTGTCCGGTTCAATTAGCCCGGCAGCACTCTCAATGCCCTCTCTGAGCAGTCCAGAGGGGCCAGGACGCCACCCCCGCCAGGATTTCGTTTTTTGTGTCCGCCGTT
>JAGVUH010000665.1 GCA_019136395.1 Gammaproteobacteria bacterium | reverse complement strand
GGCCACCAGCACCGCCAGCACCCCGGCCCCCAGGGTGACCAGGCGCAACTCGCCCAGCCACAGGAAGAGGTTGAGCCAGGCGGCCATGAACAGGAAATAGATCAGGCCGGAGAAGAGCACAAAGACCCCGCCGATGAACAGCATCCGCGCCCGGCTGCGGGCATGGACCAGCAGCGAGAGCAGGAACAGCAGGACGAAGAAGGCGCAGGGGTTGAAGGCGTCCAGGCCGGCGATCACCAGGGTGTAGACCGGCAGGGAGACGGCCGCCGGATCAAGGCGGCCGAGGAAGGGTAACTCCGGCACCTCGTCACCCGTCACTTCATCGCTCGTCCTCCCATCACCTCCCACCCCGTCCCCCGGCAGCGGTGTCGCCCCGGGGGTGGATGTCATCCTCGCCGTCTCCGGGTCCGCGCCGCCACCGTTCGCCGCGTGGCAGGCGCGCAGTGCCCGCTCCAGGGCCGCGCCGCTGTCCAGGTCCGAGCCGTAGCCCACCACCATCTGGCCGCAGAAGAGAAAGGCCGGCACTGATCGCGCGGTCTCCCCTAGGCCAGCGGCCAGCTCGACATAGGCCTGAGCATGGCCACGTTCGGTCACGTCATGGCTGTGGAGCACCAGCCAGGGCAGGCGCTGGGGCAGGTCGGTGACGAAGGGCTTCGCCGCCCGGCAGTGGGGGCAGGTGGGGCTCCAGAAAAAATAGAGATGGACCTGGGGCAGACCCCGCTCGTCATGACTCAGCCAGGGGCCCTCCGGCACGGCGGTGCCGTCGGGTGTCCAACTCAGGAGGAAGAGTAGCGCCAGAAGGTGACGGAAGTGGCGGGGAAGCTGGGCGGGTGCCCCCACCTTTGCGGCGACGGTGGCCATGTATTTAATAGGTCCCAGAGGTAACGAGGTAAGCCGCGCTTGAGATCGCGGTAGAAATTCTCGTGGGGATCGAGGGGCTCCAGGCTAATCAGGCGAGGGGTGTCGATTACCCCCCACGCACCCGATTACGCCCGGCCCGTTTGGCGGCATAGAGGGCCTGGTCGGCCCGATCGAAGAGGTCCTTGGCCAGATGGATGCCGGGATCGCGCGGCGCGACGGCGGTTGGCGCGGATGTTGGCTTCTCTCCCCTGGGAAGAGCGGGCTGGCACTCGGCGACGCCAATGCTCAGGGTGACCGCCGGCCCGGTACTGGAGGCGGCATGGGGGATGGCCAGGGCCTCGATGGTGGCGCGGATGCGCTCGGCCAGGGTCTGGGCCTCATGCAGGCGGGTTTGGGAGAGCAGTACCGCGAATTCTTCGCCACCGTAGCGGGCCACCAGGTCGCCGGCCCGGTTGACCAGGCCCGCGATGGCCTCCGCTACCCGGGCCAGGCAGTCGTCGCCCTGGATGTGGCCATAGTGGTCGTTGTAGCCCTTGAAGTGGTCGATATCGATCATGAGCAGGGCCAGCGGGTGGTGGTGACGCTGGGCGCGCCGCCACTCCTGAACCAGGCGCTCATCCAGGGCGCGGCGATTGGCGATGCCAGTGAGGGGGTCGCGGTGGCTCAGGTTTCGCAGCAGGTCGCTCTGCGCCTTGAGCTTGAGGTGCATGGACACTCGGGCGCGCACCACGGGCGGATTGATGGGCTTGGTGATGAAATCGCTGGCCCCGGCCTCCAGGGCGCGGATCTCGTCAGCGAAATCGCCACTGGCGGTGACGAAGACTACCGGGATGTCCGGGTAGTCCATCTGGAGGGCGAGGCAGGTGGCATAGCCATCCATCCCGGGCATGTTGGCGTCGAGCAGGATGAGGTCCGGGGGCTCGCTGGCTACCAAATCCAGGGCCTCCCGGCCACCGGTGGCGTAGCGTAGCTCACCCATGCCCTTGAGGGTTTTGCGCATCATCTGGATAGCGCTGGGCTCGTCGTCGACGATCAGGATTTTCGCATCGGGCTGCATGCCGGGTTCTCCACGCTGCCAGGATCCTTGTTATTGGGATCGGGATTGAGATTGAAAGCGGGCCTCAGGCGAAGGGGCCAGACGTCAGGGTATCGAGCTGAGCCAAGGCCGCGCCGAAGCGGAGATCGGCGATGGCCTCGCCCAGTGCCTGGCTGACCTCCGCGCCCCAGGCGGAGGAGATGGTCGCCGCCAGTTCCTCGAAGTGATCGCTGGCCGCCAGGTCATGGCGACGCAGGGCCTCCCGCAGGACGGCGAGGCCCTCCCCGTCCAGAAACGGAATGGGGGGGGCGGCGGATGAAGAGGGGGTATCGGCCGGCGCAGCGGGGACTTCGTCACGCACCTCGACCTGACTTTCCGCCCGCCCTCGGGCCTGGGCGCTCAGGGCGGCGGCCGTGAGCCAGGGGGCGCTGGCGGCGGCGAGGTTGGCGAGTTGGCGCTCCAGTCGGTCGAGATCCTCCTCCCGGGCCTGACCCGTCTGGCGCAAGGCCTCCTCGATGGCGGCGGCATGGGTCATGATCGCCAGGGCGCCAATGTTGCCGGCGTTGCCGCGCAGACTGTGCACCCGGCGGGTGGCCCTCTCCCGATCGCCGTCCGCCAGCCAGGCGCGGGTGTCGGCCACGGCGGTGGCGGCATCATCCACGAAGCGCCCCAGGAGCAGGAGAAAGAAGTCCCGGTCCTGATCGACGCTCAGGGCGGCGCGGACCCGGTCGATGCCGGCAATCAGGGGAAAGTCCCCGCCGGTGGCGGGGCGCTCCGGCGCCCCGGTGGCCGCCGGGGCCCCAAGGCTGGCCTGGGCCGCGGCCTGGGCCGCGGCGCGGGCCAGGACCGCCGGGCCGACGCGCTCGCGCAGGGTGGTGACCAGGTGGTCCAGGTCCAGGGGCTTGGCCAGCACCACATCGGCCCCGGCCTCCCGGGCGGCTCGTTGTTGTTCGGGCAGGACCCCGGCGGTCAGGGCCAGGAGCGGCAACTCATTCAGGCCGAGGTCGGCACGGATGCGGCGCAGGGCGGTGAGGCCGTCCATGACCGGCATCTGCACGTCCATGAGCACGGCGTCGAAGCCGGTGGGGCTGGCCTGGAGCAGCAACAGGGCCTGCTGGCCATCCCCCGCCAGGCTGACCTGGGCCCCTTCCAGCTTCAACGCCCGTTCCACCAGGTCGCGGTTGAGGGCGCTGTCGTCCACCGCGAGGAGGCGCAGCCCCCGCAGGCGAGGACCCACCGGGGGCTTGGCGACCGGCGCGGCCGGCGCCGGGACCTCCTCATCCGTGGCGCGGCGGAAGGGCAGTTCGCACCAGAAGGTGCTGCCCTCCCCGAGCACGCTCTCGGCGCCGAGGGTACCGCCCATCAGTTCCACCAGGCGCTTGCAGATGGCCAGGCCCAGGCCGGTGCCGCCAAAGCGGCGGGTGGTGGAGGCGTCGCCCTGGGTGAAGGGGGTGAAGAGCCGCGCCAGGGCCTCGGGGCCGATGCCGATGCCGGTATCCCGCACCGCGCAGCGCAGGCACACCCCCGCGGGGTCGCTGGCGAGGGTGGTGAAGGTGACCGC
This sequence comes from Gammaproteobacteria bacterium, assembly GCA_019136395.1. The sequence continues at coordinate 6,728 of JAGVUH010000665.1, read as the reverse complement.
CACCTCGCCCGCTTCGGTGAACTTGATGGCGTTGCCCACCAGGTTGATGAGGACCTGCTCCAGCCGCAGGGCATCGCCCCGCAGGGGGCCGAGGGCGGCGTCGGGCCCCTCAATGCGCAGGGCCAGGCCCTTGCCCCGCGCCACCGGCCCGAGCAAGCTGTCGAGCCGGGCCGGGAGCGCGTCCAGGCGGAAGGGCCGGTCCTCCAGGCGCAACTGGCCGGCCTCGATCTTGGAGAAGTCGAGGATGTCGTTGAGGATGGCCAGCAGGGACTGGCCCGCCCCCTGGATGCGGGTCACCATGTCCCGCTGGTCGGGGGTGAGGGGCTCCCGTTGCAGCAACTGCACCAGGCCCAGGACCCCGTTCAGGGGGGTGCGGATCTCATGGCTCATGTGGGCGAGGAATTCGCTCTTGGCGGCGCTGGCGGCGCGGGCCTCGGCGGTGCGGGCCGCCACCTTGGCCTCTAGGTCGGCGTTGAGCTGAGCCAGTTCGTCGCGGCGGCGGATCAGGGTGGTGCCCATGGCCAGGAGGGCGTGGGCCAGGGCCTGGAACTCGGTGGCCCAGGCGGTGACGGCCGGCGGGGGCGCCAGGTCGCCCCGCTCCAGGCGGTGGGCGACGCCGACCAGATGGTCCAGGGGACGGCTGAAACGGGCGGCGCTCCACCAGGCCAGGGCGGCGAAAACCAGCACGGACAGCGCGGCCAGAAGGACCATCCCCGTCTGGAGGTCATGGACCTCCGCCAGGGCCAGGGCGCGGGGCTGGCGCACGGCAATGGACCAGCCGAGTGGGTGCTCTGGGATGACCTCCGGCACCCGGGCCAGGGCGCTGAGGTAAGGGCCGGCGCCGTCCCAAGGGATCGTGACGAAGGGCGGATCGACGGCCAGTCCGCCGGGGACCGCGGCCGGCAGGCCATCACCCTCGGGATAGATGATCTGGCCCCGCCGGTTGACGATGAAGATATCCAGCCCCTGTTGGGCGGACTGGGCGGGCCGCAGGACCTGAATGACGTCTTCGGCCCAGTCCCAGTGGGCATGGGCGCCCAGGACGGCCCGCACCTGGCCCTGGGCGTCGTGGACCGGGGCGGTGAAGTCGATGAAGCGCATCACTTTACCGTCCGGGGGCGGCGGCAGGAGCTTGCTGAGCAGCAGGGCCTCGTGGACATCGCCGATATAGGCGGTCGTGAGGCCCCGTTGGAACCAGGGGCGCTGAATGACCTCGGCGCCCACCAGCAGGTCGCCGGTGGCGTTGCGCACCCGTCCCGCGGCATCGGCCAGACCGATCCAGGAATAGGAGGCATAGGAGGCCTGAAGCCGAGCCAGGCTGTCCCGGATCGCCGGGGCATCGAGGGGCTGCTCCCGAAAGAGCGGGGTCTGGGCGAGGAGGCTGATCTCCCGCTGGCGCTCCTGGAGATTCTCCCCGACGACGGCGGCCACCGCCTGGGCCAGGTCATGGAGGGACTGGCCCCGATCGGCGATCAACCGATCGTGGTAAACCTGATTGACGAACAGGGTGCTGGGCAGGCCGACCAGCAGGGCCAGGGTGCCGAAGAGGAGTGCCAGCCGGTGGCGGAAGTGGCGTGGGAGCAGGGTCATGCCTGGCCTCCCGCGCCCGGAGGGGGGTCGGACGCGGTGGTCGCGGCCGGGGACGCCACGGGGGCTGGCTCCGGCGCGAGAGCCGGGTCTGGCGTGGACGCGGTTTGGGGCGCCGCGTCATGGGCGGCCACAGGCGTCGGCTCCGGCGCCACCCGGGCCAGAAGCTCCAGGGCGGTCTCGAAGCGCAGGTTGGCGATGGCCTGGCCTAGGGCCTGGCTGGCCTCCGCGCCCCAGGCGGCGGTCAGGCTCGCCGCCAGGTCCTCGAAGTGATCGCTGGCCGCCAGGTCATGGTCCCTGAGGGCCTTCCGCAGGACGGCGAGCCGTTCCGCATCCAGGGGCGGCGCGGGGGCGGCGGCGTGCGGGGCGGCGGCCTTAATTTCGAACCAAGGGGCGGCGGCCGCGGTCAACTCCGCCACCTGCCGTTCCAGGTCCGCCAGTCCGGCTTCCAGGTCGGTCAAAGCGGTCTCCCGCGGGGTCGGGCCTACCTCCAGGTTGGTCGCACCGGTCTCCCGCTGGGTCGCGCCACCCGCCCGGTCGGTCTCACCCGCCTCCCGCTGGGCCGCGGCGCCCGCCGGGCCGGGCGCGCCGCCCTTGACGGCCGCTTCCAATTCCCCCGCCGCCGCCATCAGGGTCAGGGCGCCGACGTTGCCGGCATTGCCCTTGAGGCTGTGCAGGCGCAGAGCGAGCGTCTCCCGGTCGCCGGCGGCGAGGGCCTGACGCGCCTGGACGAGGCCCGCGGCGGCCTCCTGGGTCAACCGTTGCAGAATCATCAGGTAGAACTCCACGTCGTCCTTGAAGATCGCGGCGACGCGCTTCTGGTCGATGCCGGGGATGTCGGGAAAGGCTGTGGCCAAGGCGACAGGTTCCCCGTCGCTGCCGGGACCCGCCTGCGCCGCGAAGGAGGCCGATTGATCCCCGGCGCCGGCATCCGCCAGGTACGTCGCGGCGAGATCCGTCTCGCCCCCGCCGCCGGTTCCCGCCCGGGCCGCGGTGGCGAGACGCGCGGCGCCGATGTAATGGACCAGGCGGGCCGCCAGCAGGTCCAGGTCCAGGGGCTTGGCCAGGACCTCGTCCGCCCCGGCGTCGCGGGCGGCCCGCTGCTCTTCGGGCAGGACGCCGGCGGTGAGGGCGAGGATGGGCAGGTCGGTCAGGCCCAGGTCCCGACGGATGGCGCGGATGGCGGTCAGGCCGTCCATCACCGGCATCCGCACGTCCATGAGGACGGCGTCGAAGGGTTGGGCGGCGCCTTGCAGATATTGCAGTGCCTGCTGACCATCGGCGGCCAGGGTCACCCGGGCCCCCTCCAACTGTAAGGCCCGTTCCACCAGGTCGCGGTTGAGGGCGCTGTCGTCCACCTCGAGGAGGTGCAGCCCGCTCAGGCGCGGCCCGCTGGGCGGGGCGGGGGGCGCGGCGCGGCCCGCCGCCGCCGTGGCCCCATCCCTGGACGTGGCCCGGGGGAAGCTGACCTCGAACCAGAAGGTGCTGCCCTGGCCGGGGGTGCTCTCGACCCCGATGGTTCCGCCCATCAGTTCCACCAGGCGCTTGGCGATCGACAGGCCCAGGCCGGTGCCGCCAAAGCGCCGGGTGATGCCGGCATCGGCCTGGGTGAAGGGGGTGAACAGGTTCGCCTGGGCCTCCGGGCTGATGCCGATGCCGGTGTCCCGGACCTCAAAGCGCAGCCGGACCTCGCGGTCGGTGCTGGCCAGAGGGCGGATGAGGAGGGTCACCTCCCCCTGGGCGGTGAATTTGATGGCATTGCCGGTGAGGTTGATCAGTATCTGTTCCAGACGCAGGGCATCCCCCAGCAGGGGACCGATGGTCTCAGCCGCGGCCCCAGCCCCAGCCTCGGCCTCGGTCTTGGTCTTGGTCTTGGTCTCGGCCTCGGCCTCGGCCGCGGCCTCGGTCAGGCGCTTGATTCCCGTCAGTGGCTCGGCCGCGGCCAAGGGCGCGATGCGCAACTCCAGCCCCTTGGCGGCGGCGGTGGCGCCGAGCAGGCTGCCCACCTGGGCCGTGAGGGTCTCCAGATGGAAGGGCCGGGGGGCGAGTTGCAACTGGCCGGCCTCGATCTTGGAGAAGTCGAGGATGTCGTTGATGATCGCCAGCAGGGATTGGCCGGCGCCCTGGATGCGCGCGACCATGTCGCGCTGCTCCTGGCTGAGGGCCTGGCGGCTGAGCAGTTGGGTCAGGCCGAGCACGGCGTTCATCGGCGTGCGGATTTCGTGGCTCATGTGCGCCAGGAATTCGCTCTTGGCGGCGCTGGCGGCGCGGGCCTCGGCGGTGCGCAACGCGACTTGCCGCTCCAGGTCGGCGTTGAGTTCGCGGTAGCGCCGCTCGCTTTCCAGGAGGGCCAGCTCGGCCTGCTTGCGGGTGGTGATGTCCTGGGTGATGCCCCCCATGCCCACCAGGGTCCCCGCGGCGTCGCGGTAGACGTGTCCCGGGGCACTCAGCCAGCGCATACGGCCGTCGGCATGCAGGATCCGATACTCCGCGTGATACTCGCCACCAGCGTCCACGGCCGCCTGGATCAATCCTTCGACCCGGTCCCGGTCGTCCGGGTGCATGGCGGCATAGAAATGGGTAAAGCTCGGCTCGGCGCCGGGCGGCAAGGCCTGGTGCTCCCGACACCGGGCCGACCAGTTCAGTTGTTGGGTGGCCATCTCCCAATACCAGACCCCCAACTCGGCGCCCTCCGTCGCCAGGCGCAGGTGCTCCTCGCTGACGCGGAGCCGTTCCTCGGCCTCCTTGCGCTCGGTGATGTCCAGGGTCGTGCCAAGGTAGCGCACCAGTTGGCCGTTGGCGTCATAGTCCGGGTACGCCTGGTGGTAGAGCCAGCGCACGCCGCCGTCGGGGTGCAGGATGCGGTGCTCATGCCGGAAAATGGCCTGGCTGTGCAGCGCCGCGGTCCAGGTTTGCAGCAACGGGTGCCGGTCGTCGGGGTGAACGAGGCCCAGCAAGAAGTCGTCGGTGGGCGGGGTTCCCGACGGCACGAAGCCATAGATCCGATACTGCTCTTCGGACCAGATGGACTGCCGGGTCGCGATGTCGTATTCGAACGAGCCCAGGTGGGTGAGCTGCTGGGCCTTGGCGAGGGCGTCGCGCATTTTGCGCAGCGCCAACTCGACCGCCTTCTGGGCGGAGAGGTCGGTGAGGGTGCCGACCATGCGCCGCGGTTTGCCGTCCGCCTCACGCTCCAGGACGGCGCCACGATCCAGGACCCACTTCCAGGAGCCGTCCTGGCAGCGCAAACGCTGGATGCTTTCATAGCGCGGGGTCTCCCCGGCCAGATGGGCCTCCACCGCGGCCATGGCCTGGGGCAGATCCTCCGGATGGACGAGTCGCTTCCAGGCGTCGAGATCTTTGCCAAGGTCCCTCTCGCCATAGCCGAGCATGGCCTTCCAGGCGTGGGAGAGTTCGAGCCGGTTGCTGTCGAGGTGCCAGTCCCAGACCCCGTCCCGGGCGGCATCCAGGGCCAGCTTCCAGAGACGTTCACCCTCCCGGCGGGCATTAGCCTCCCGCGTCGCGGCCAAGGCCCGCGCCCGGTCGCGATGCCACCAGGCGACACCGGCGCCGTAGGTCAGCAGCAGGATCAGTCCCAGGATCAAGGCGGAGATCCAGGCCGTCTCGCGCATGCGGGCCTGGGCCTCCCGCTGGTCGATCTTGGCGATCAGCAGCCAGGGGGTGTCGGCGATGGCGGTGGCATAGGCCAGGACCGGCTCGCCGCGATAGTCCTGGGCCTGGGGCAGGATCCCCTTTTCCCCCCGGGCCGCCAGGGCGGCCGGCAGGTGGGGGGCCGCGAGGGGCAGGCGTTTCTGGAGGGCGGCATCCGGCTCATGGCGCAAGGGGGTGAGGTAGAGGACCTCATCCCCCTCGCGCCGCACGATGAAGGTCTCGGCGGTCTCGGTCGGCACCGGCCAGGCGCTGATGAGGGGGTAGAGGCTCTCCTCGGCCAGCCAGCTCAGGTAGGCCACGCCCAGCAACTGGCCATCGGGCTGGGTGACGGGCGTCAGCAGGCCATATTCGATCCGGCCATCAGGGTTGCGATGCAGATCGACCGGCACCAGCCGGGGATGGGCGAGAACGTCCCGGACCGCCTGGGCATGGGCGGTGGTATCCGTCGGTCCCAGGGTCAGGATGGGCTCCCCCCGGGTATCGAAGACCGCCAGGGCCGACCAGCCGCGCACCGCCATGAGTTCGCTGAAACGCGCGCGGGATTGGTCCAGCAGGGCCTCATCCCGCCGGCCCCCGGCCTCCCAGGCGGCCAGGCGCTGGGCGAAGAGGGCCCGGCCGGAAAAAAACAGGTGGACGTCCTTGCGGGCCTGGGCCAACCAGTCCTCCACCTGTTGCCGTTTCTGCTCGGAGATGAGCGTCAGCGTCCGTTCGGTCTCGAGACGCAGTTCGTCTTGCAGGCGGCTAAAGGCATACGCGCCCACCGCGGCGATGAGCAGGGTCAGGCTGACCAGGATGGCGAGGAAGCCGAGGCGGCCGGCCGGCCCCCGGTGGGGGGCGCCGTTCACCGCGGCCGGTGGTGGGGAGGAATCGGTGATGGCTACGCGCATGGCAATGAAATTCCGCTCGGGAGAGCTACTCATTGGCAGTGAACAACTGGGCCCTGGCCGGCCCTTGACCGGGGGCAATGGGTGATTATCGCAGAAGATCCTCGCCCAATGACCGCCCACTGGCCAGGGTGGCGACGCCCGTGGGACCCGTTCTGCCCGCGGTCATGGTGTCCATGGGGGCTGCGGCCAAGGGGCAACCCGCGGTCCTGTTTTCCCGGGTGGCAAGTTTTTATAATAATCCCGTTCTGGGGATAAACCCTTGAGGAAAAGCACCGCCGGGTCGCTTGCCTCTTCCCGGGGCCTGTCACTTTCCGCCCGCCCTGTCCTGTTGTGCTGTTCGGGGACCTGATGAAAAAAACCGTGATGGTTAAATACCCCGGCGCGGCCAAAAAGGTCTCCCCGTTGGCGGGTTACCTGCTGTACCGCGGCGCCGTGATCAGTCACCTCAACTTCGGCGCCTGGCGACAGGGCGGGGCATCATGAGTCATTCCCCCGTCAATCTGGGGGCCTTGCGCGCGCGGGCCGAGGAGGCCATCGCCCGGGGTCTCGCCAGCCGGCTCGATACCCCGGCGGTCGCGGGCC
>JAGVUH010000138.1 GCA_019136395.1 Gammaproteobacteria bacterium | reverse complement strand
CGCCCCATCTCCGCCCCCCGCGCCAGGTCCACGGGCTCATCGTCCCCATAGTGGCGGCGGGGCGACTGGCCCCGGGCGGGGGTCACCTCGCCGGCCCACACCGTTTCCATGCCGCCGACGAAGATGGCCCCCACCAGGATGAGGGCGAAGGGTCCGGCCTCGCCCTCGAAGAGGCAGACGACGCGCTCGTTGCGGGCGAACAGCCGGGGCACCAGGCGGACGGTGGCGCCGTTGACGCTGAACAGGCGCCCGGGGACATGGATCATCTCCCACAGCCGGCCAGCCAAGGGCATGTGGACCCGGTGATAGTCCCGGGGGGAAAGGTAGATGGTGGCGAAGCTGCCGCCCTGGAAACGGCGGGCCCAGTCGGCGTCGCCGACCAGTTCCTCCAGACCATAGTCCAGCCCCTTGGCCTGAAAGAGCCGATCCGCGTCGATGTCCCCATGCTGGCTCAAGGCACCATCCGCCGGACAGGCGATGGCGGTGGGACTGGCGGGCAGGGGCCGGGCGTCGGGCTTGAGGGCGCGGGTGAAGAAGGCGTTGAAGCTCGCATAGGCCCCCAGGTCGGACTCCAGGGCCTCGCGCATATCGACCCGGAAGTGGCGGGCGAAGGCGCGGATGAGGGTCCCGCTCAAGGGCCGCCAGCGCAGCCGGGCGAAGCGGTACATGAGGGCCGCGAGCAGGTGTTGAGGCAGCAGATACTGCATGCCGACGAACAGGCGGTCGGCCCAGCCGGGTCTGGTGTCGGGCGATTCGTGGGGTGTATGCGCGGGTGCCCGAGCGGGAGCGGGGACGCGGATGGGTTCAGTCACGGTTCTGGTTCTCCAGGGCCTCCAGGGGCCAATCGGCGAGGAGGGTCAGGTCAGCGGCCACCTCTTGGATGGCCTGGCTGGGGGTGAAAAAGGCCAGCAGCCTGGCGTCGGGGGTGATGAGATAAAGCACGGAGCGATCCTGGGGCGCGGGGTGCGCTGGTTCCCCCAGCAGGGTGGCGAGCTTGCCCAGATCCCCGGCCTCCCCGGCCACCAACCGCAAGGCCGGAGAGAGCCGGCTGAAGTCCTGGGCCAGTTCGTCGCGCTGGATCGGCGTGGCGAGGACCAGTTGCAGGCGCTGGCGGGGCTCGGCGGTGGCGGGCAGGTGGTGGTAGACGTCCAGGAGGCGTTGGATCGCCAACTGACCCCGGGCCTGACCGAGGTCACCGAAGGCCAGCAGGGTCCAGCGCTCCTCCAGTTGGGCGCGACCGAAGGCCTGTCCGGTGCCGTCCGCCAGGGTAAAGGCGGGCAGGGCCATGGTGGGGGTGACGAGCACGCCGCCAATGGCCGGGGGCTGGCCGAAGCGGCGCTGATTGCCCCACTGATAGCCGATGAGAAACAGCCCGATGGCGCAGACCATGAGGATGAGGCGGACCAGGGGCCCCCGAGCAAAGGTTCCGGGCTGGCGGGCGCGGTTGCTGGCAAAATACTACCCTAAGCGAAGGCGCGGGGCGGGGGTACGGCTCGGGTTCCCCTATTTTTCCTGGAATCTGGATCTTGAAGGCGAGAGAACGAACATGAGCAAGGACATCGAAATGACCGAGGCGCAGTGGCGGGCCCGGCTGACCCCCGAGCAGTACCGCGTCTGCCGTGAAAAGGGTACCGAGCGGGCCTTTACCGGCCGCTACCATGCCCTCAAGGCCCCCGGGGTCTATCGTTGCGCCGGCTGCGGCGCTCCCCTCTTCGATGGCGCCCACAAGTACGACTCGGGTAGTGGCTGGCCAAGTTTCTGGCAGCCCCTGGACGGGGCCCCGGTGGCCAGCGAGCGGGATACCAGTCTGGGCATGATCCGCATCGAGGTGCATTGTGAGCGCTGCGGGTCCCATCTGGGCCATGTCTTCGACGACGGGCCCCGGCCGACGGGCCTGCGCTACTGCATCAACTCGGCCTCGCTGGACTTTGAGCCGGCCACGGGTGCGGTTGGCGAACATGGCGTGTCTGGCGCGGACGGAACGGGTGGCCTGGACGACCCGGCCGCCCGGACGGAAAGCGCCTGATGTACCCTGTTCAGACCGGCTGTAGAAGCGTGCAACTGGGGCGCTGGTGCTTGAGCCCAGTGACCAGTGGTGGCGGAGGGGGGTGGCTGCCGGAAACCCGGGGGCAGACCCCATGACCCCCCCGTCGCTCAAACCGACCGCAGGTTCGCAGTCGGCCTTGCCTTGGGCGGCCCTCCTCGCCGCGGCGGCGGGTGCCCTGGCCGTTCTAGCCTTTCCGCCCTTCGGCCTGTCCCCGGTGCTGGTGGTGTCTTTGGCGGTCCTCCATGGTCTGCTGGTGGGCCGGCCAACCGGGGAGGGCTTCCTCGTCGGTTGGAGTTTCGGTATCGGCCTGTTGGGTTTCGGTATCTTCTGGATCCGCGTCAGCCTCAACGAGTTTGGCAACATGGGGGTCTGGCTGGCCCATGGCCTGACCCTCATTTTCATCCTCGCCATGGCCCTCTACTACGGCCTGCTCGGTGCGCTGACGGCCTGGCTGACTGGCCGCCTGCCGGGAGGTTCGGGAGGACGCCTGGCGGGATGGGCTAGTCCGCTCCTGATCTTCCCCGCCCTCTGGGTTCTGCTGGAATGGCTGCGGGGCTGGTTCCTCACCGGTTTCCCCTGGCTCAATGCCGGTGACTCCCAGGTGGAGGGGCCCCTGGCCGGCTATGTCCCCCTCCTCGGCGTCTATGGCGTGAGCCTGCTGGTCGCCCTGTCCGCCGGTCTTCTCTGGTGCCTGATTGCGGTGCGGGACCCGGGTTCTAATCGGGGACCCGCGCCCACTCCCAGTAGGGGCCTCAGCCCCCGCCGTTCCCGCGAGCGTTGGGGCCTGGCCGGCGTGCTGGCCCTGATCTGGCTGGCGGGCCTGGGCCTGGGACGACTGGAGTGGACCCAGGCCGTGGGGGAGCCCTTCCGCGCCGCGGTGCTCCAGGCCAACATTCCCCAGTCCCTTAAGTGGAACGAGGAGTCCCTCTACCCCACCCTCAGGGCCTACGTGGAGCTGACCCGGGAGGCCTTCGACCAGCAGGCCCAGGTCATCGTCTGGCCCGAGACGGCCATCCCCGAGTTCCTCGACCGGGTGCGCGAACCGCTGCTGGAACCGCTGGCCACGGAGGCCGGGGAGGCGGGCGCCCAGCTCGTGATCGGTCTGCCGGTGCTGGACTATGAGGCACAAACCTATTTCAACGGCCTGATCAGCCTGGGGGCCGCGGGGGAGGACCTGCTGCGGGTCGGACCTCACCAGGTCGGGGCCTCCATCTGCTATGAGGATGCCTTTTCCGCCGAGGTGATCCAGGCCCTGCCGGAGGCGGCCTATCTGATCAATGTCAGCAACGACGCCTGGTTTGGGGATTCCCTGGCCCCCCACCAGCACCTGGGCATCGCCCGCATGCGCGCCCTGGAGACCGGCCGCTGGCTGGTGCGCGCCACCAACACCGGGATCTCCGCTCTCATCGACCACCGCGGCCAGGTCCGGGGCACGGTGCCGGCCTTCCAGCGGGGCCTGTTCAGTGCCCTGGTCCAGCCGCGCGCCGGCGCGACCCCCTTTGCTTTGGTCGGCAACGCCTTGCCCATTGGGCTGGCCCTGGCCATGCTGGGGGTGGCCCTGCTCCTTGGCTGGCGGCAGGGGCGTGCGGCTTGATCAGTCGCCGCCTTCTAGGTCTGGCAGGTCTTGCAAGTCTGGTCCATCCCCCGAGGAGGTGGCACGCATGACGGTCATCTTTGGCGGGGCCGGCGCCCTGGGCCAGTGGCTTGTTCTTACTGAGGGGAGGTGGCGCCCATGGAGGCCTTGATCCGTTTCTTCGTCGAACTCTGCCTGCTGCGTCGCGCCCCTCAGGACCTGCCGGGGTCCAGCGCGCTGTTGGGCCTGATCCTGGTGGTCAACCTGGTCGCCTCCTGGCTGGTGGGGCTGGCGGCGGACCTCTCAGCCCCCGTCGCCCTGGGGCAGGGGCTGGCGGATGCCCTGCTGAGCCTGGGGCTGCTGCACCTGGGCCTGAGTCTGACCCGGCGCCCGGCGCGTTTCCTCCAGCTCGCCACCGCCCTGCTCGGAGCCGGCGCCCTGCTCAGCCTGGTCGCCGTGGCCCCCCTGCTGCTGCTTTCCGGGGCCGAGTCCCGGGGCGCCGAGTCCCGGGGCGAGACCTCCCTGGCGGGGCTGCCCCTGCTCTTCCTGCTCGTCTGGAGCCTGCTGGTCACCGGCCACATCCTGCGCCATGGCTTCGATCTGCGCCTGGGGCAAGGGGTCCTGATCGCGGTGGCCTACAATCTCTTCGCCTCGACCCTCATCAACACCCTCTTCCCCGGTTCCTGACATGCACCTCCACATCCTCGGTATCTGTGGCACCTTCATGGGCGGCATCGCCCTGCTGGCGCGCGCCCTCGGCCACACCGTGACCGGTTCCGACGCCAACGTCTATCCCCCCATGAGCACCCAGCTCGCGGCGGCGGGTATCGGCCTCATGGAGGGCTATGACGCCAGCCACCTGGACCCGGCCCCGGACTTGGTGGTGGTGGGCAACGCCATGAAGCGCGGCCTGCCGGTGATCGAGTACCTGCTGGATCGGGGTCTGCCCTATGTCTCCGGCCCCGAGTGGCTCAAGCAGCACCTGCTGCGCGATCGCTGGGTGCTGGCGGTGGCCGGGACCCATGGCAAGACCACCGCCGCCAGCATGCTCGCCTGGGTGCTGGAGGACGCGGGGCTCCAGCCGGGCTTCCTGATCGGCGGGGTGCCGCGGGACTTCGGCATCTCCGCCCGGCTGGGGGAGGCGCCCTTCTTCGTGGTGGAGGCGGATGAATACGACACCGCCTTTTTCGATAAGCGCTCCAAGTTCGTCCACTACCTGCCGCGCACCCTAATCACCTGGTGCGGACGGTACCGGGCAGCGGCCTCATCATCCACCCCGAGGGCGAGGCGGCCCTGGATCAGGTCCTGGCCATGGGCTGCTGGACGCCCCGGGAGTCGGTGGGGGATGGGGGTGACTGGTCCGCGGAGTTGCTGGCGGCGGATGGCTCCCGCTTTGCCGTGTATCAAAAGGGCGAGCCGGTGGGGGAGGTCCAGTGGGAACTGACCGGGCGCCACAACGTCGCCAACGCCCTCGCCGTCCTTGCCGCCGCCCGCCACGCCGGGGTGCCCCTGGCCCAGGGCCTGGCCGCCCTTGGCCGCTTCCAGGGGGTCAAACGCCGGCTGGAGTTGCGGGGCGAGGTCCGGGGTATCCGGGTCTATGACGACTTCGCCCATCACCCCACCGCCATCGCCACCACCCTGGAGGGCCTGCGCCGCCAGGCGGAGCGACGGCAGCTCTTTTTACCCGACGCCGAGCCCGCCACAGCAGAGGAGGCCGGTACCGCCCTGACCGCCGGCACGGCGGGAATGGTCGGCGGCAGGGGCATCGGCCGCATCCTGGCCGTACTGGAACCTCGGTCCAACACCATGCGCCTGGGGGTTCATAACGCTAGCCTGGCGGCCTCCCTCTCCCTGGCCCACCGCATCTACGTCCATGCCCCGCCGGATCTCGGCTGGGATGCCGCCCGGGTCTTCGCTCCCCTGGGGCCGCGGGCCACCATCTGCTCCCGGGTGGAGGAGATCGTGGAGCAGGTCGCCC
>JAGVUH010000021.1 GCA_019136395.1 Gammaproteobacteria bacterium | reverse complement strand
CGTCCGCAACCTGAACCCCGACAGTCGGGAGGTCCTGGCCGAACAAAAGCCCCCCTTCACCGCCGGCTTTGCGACCAGCACCCCCCTGGCGGCGCCCTGGCCCGAGGATGTCATCGCCCTCTCCCATGTCGCCCTGCCCTTCCCCCCCGACGACCCCCTCTATGGCCGCTACCCCCCGGAGGACCCCGGCCAGGTCTTTCTCGGCCAGTTAGCCATCCGCGGGGAGAACGGCGTGCTCAAGCTGCCCGGCAACTGGTTGCTGCGCCAACGTCACAATCCCTTCTACGAGTTCCAGCAGGGGCGCATCCTGGACTGGCTGGGCCATGACCCCTCGGCCCCGTCGGCTGACTCGCCGGTACGCGACGGGGGGCCGGGCTGAGCATGGCCAGTATCGACCGGGTCCTCCTGCTGCGCTCGGAACTTGAGGCGCGACTGCTGCGGATCTCCCTTTACGCCACCCTCGCCATCGCCGGGCTCGGCATCCTGTTCGGTTTCCTCGCCCAGTCCACGGCCATCCTCTTCGATGGCGTCTTCTCCCTGGTGGATGTCGCCATCACCTGGCTGACCCTGGTGGTCGCCCGGCTGGTGGCGAGCGAGGGGAATCACCGTTTCCAGAACGGCTTCTGGCATCTTGAGCCGCTGGTCATGGCCTTGAAATCCTCGGTTCTGATCTTCCTCGTCGGCTATGCCCTGCTCAGCTCGGTCAACAGCCTGCTCAAGGGGGGCTATGACCCGGAATTCGGCATTGCCCTGGTCTATGCCGGGTGCGTCGCCCTGATCGCTTTTGGCATGTGGTGGTGGCTGAAGGGGCAGGCCGACCGCATCGATTCCGGCCTGGTCCAGCTTGATGTCAAGGCCTGGCTGATGTCCGCCCTGATCACCCTCGCCCTGTTCCTGGCCTTCATCGCCGCCCTCGCCATGGAGGGCACGGCGGCGGAGCACCTGATTCCCTACGTGGACCCGGCGGTGTTGGCGTTCCTGTCACTCCTGCTTCTGCCCCTGCCCTTCCGCGAGGCCCGACAATCCCTCCAGGAGATTCTGCTGATCAGTCCGTCGGATCTGGACGCCCAGGTGTGTGGCGTCATGGCGGACTTTGTCGCCCGCCATGGGTTCCTGGGCTATCGCAGCTATGTATCCAAGGCCGGCCGGGCCCGGTTCATCGAGGTCGGGGTGCTGCTGCCGGCGGAGCTGCGGCTCGCGATCGGGGAGCTCGATGCCTTTCGCGCCGAGATCGGGGCGGCCATCGGCGGCGAAGGTCCGGACCGCTGGCTGACCATCCAATTCACCGCCGATCCGAAGCACTTGTGAGCGGCTGCCGCAGCGCGATGGGATGTCGTGCTTGCTAACGCATGGCTGGACAAATCCGCCAGGAACCGGGGGCATCAGGCTAATCATCGTCGTCGTCATGGTCCCGATCTGACTTGCGGCCCTGGTGCTCGCCATGACCTTTCCCGCGAATATCGTGCTCGTCCGCGCTGCGGTGGCACTCGACGCAATTCCTGAAATCCCGGATACCCTCCTTGACGTGCTCCCGCCAGATCTTGTCGGGATGGTGCTCATGGCAGCCGTAGCAGGTGTAACCGCGGTAATCATTGCGCTCATGGCAGGTGGCGCATTGGACGTTGTGGTCGCGGTCGAGTAGGAAGTAGCGGTCGTGGTCAAAGGTCGCCGGGGTCCAGCGATCTTGGCTATGACACTGACTACACTCTCCCGTGACGGACTGGTGAATCCGATCCTCGGGTGAGCGATGACAGGTGTTACAGGCCTCGCGGGACGTGGCGCTGAGCAGTCTATGCTCGAACCGGCCCTCGCGGCGATAACGTTTCACCCCGGCATGATCGCTGTGGCAGGCGACGCAGTCCTCCTTGATGAGTTGCTGGTGAAAGGGCGTCTTGGTCAGCGGGTTGGCGAGGGGCAGGCCGACGGTGGTCAGGCGCCCGATGTCCGCTGGCTGGTGACAGGCCGTGCAGCGTCCGGCGCTGGCCCCGGTGAAAGGCGCATGGCAGGCAAAGCAATCGCCTTCAAGATCCTGGTGGCCGACGATCAGTTTGCCGGGACTGATCATCAGGTGGGGAAAAATCAGGGTGAGCAGCGCCAACACGATCAGGTTGGCGGCCAGCACGAATTTGACGGTGCGGTTCATTGCCAACCCCAGAAGAGGAAGATGCTGATGATGTGGCCCAACGCCAGGGTGGCAAAGACGATGAAGATCGGTATATGGACCCGGCGCCAGCGGGTCATGGCGTCATATGTCACCGCGTCCCAGAACACCGCCTGCTCCACCGCCGGGCGGGAGAGCCCCCGCAACTGATACAGATCCCGTTGTTCCTGGATATGCTGGCGGGCGCGGCCGAGTAGCAACTTGCCGACCATGCCGCTGATGACGTTGACCCCCATCGCCACCGTCGCCAACCAGGGCAGGATGGCATTGAAGTGGACCCCGGCATGAATCAGGACCATGAGGGTGCCCAGCCAACTGCCGAATTCGTGCAGCCGCAGTAGCAGGGTGGGTTTACCCGCCAGGATGAGCTTGCGTTTGCGCAGGGAATAGACCAGCGACACGATGATCAGGAGGGTACCGGGGATGCCCAGGTAGCGGCCGATCCAGACCAGGTCGAGGCGGTGGAGCAGATAGTCGCCCGCCAGGGTTCCGGCCCCCAACAGGCCGACAAGGAGGGTGAAGGGCAGGATATGCTCGCGCCACAGGGATGCAGGGGTGGGCATCGCTCAGGCCTCCAGGGTCAGATGGGTCTTCGGCGTGCACAGGCAGAGCAGGCAGGTGCCTGGCTCCGGGTCATAGTCCGGCGGCTGGCGATAGACGACCTCGCCGTCCTTGATCCGCGTTTGGCAGGTCCCGCAACTCCCTGCCCGGCAGCCTGAATCCACGCCGATGCCATTGGCCTCGGCCA
This sequence comes from Gammaproteobacteria bacterium, assembly GCA_019136395.1. The sequence goes on along the minus strand of JAGVUH010000021.1, from coordinate 7,289 downwards.
ATTCCAACAGGCTGGTGGTGCCAGGGGGCCAGGCCAGTTGTCGGCCCGTCTTGGCAAAATTCACCTGGATGACTTCACCCATGGGCGTCACCCGGCTGGCGTCGGTTGGCGCTGGGGCGGGTTGACGCCGGCTGATCGAGGCCGGACCAAAGGCCTCGAAATGGATGCGGTCAGGGGGCACGCCCCAGTCCTCCAAGGCCGGAATCAGGCTCTCCATCATGGGCGTGGGGCCGCAGACGTAGAAGTGAAAAGGCCTGAGGGGGAGTTCCAGGCGGAACAGGGTGACATCCACCCGCCCCCGGTGGTGGTAATCCCGGCCGAGTTGATCGTCCGGCCGCGGCTGGCTGAAGCAGAGGCGCGGGTGGAAATGCGGGTGGGCCGCCGCCAATGCCGCCAGGTGATCCCGCATGATGGCCTCCCGACCGTCGCGGACGCCATAGAAGAGCCAGATCTCGCGTCCGGGCTGTTCGGCCAGACTCCAATTCAGCATGCTCAGCAGGGGCGTGATACCGATCCCCCCCGCGACGAGGACGACGGGGGTCTCCCCACGGTCGAGATAAAAGTGGCCCGAGGGGGCCCGGACCTGCAGGGAGGTCCCGACCTCGACGTGATCGTGAAAATAGTTCGAGGACCGGCCCGGCGGATGCTCGGTGCCGGGGGGCGGTCCTACCCGCTTGATGGTGACGCGGTAGCTATCCGGAGCGGGGGCATCGGACAGGGAGTAACAGCGCACCAGGGCTTCGGTCCCCCCCGCCGCGGCGGGGACATGCAGGCGGAAGATCAGAAATTGGCCGGGGAGAAAAGCCGGGAGCGGTTTGCCGTCCTCCGGCGTGAAATAGAAGGAACAGATGGACCCCGCCGCGTCCTCGCTGACCTTGCGCGCCACTTGCAAGGCCCGGAAGCCCGCCCAGGATTCAGGGCCGCCACCCCGTGTCTGTTCTGGCTCGTGGTGGAGGGGAGGCGGAGCGTCTGGCAAGCCGGCCTTGAGGGCCAGATAGACCTGCCAGTGTCGCCAAAACGACACCGCCAGAAAAATGGCCAACTGTAGACCGATGCCCAGCAGGATCCACAGCAGGAGACTGAGTGATGTCATGGTCAGGTGCCCGGCGATGAGCCTCCACAAGGGGGGAGGTGCTTGGGGTTCAGGATTACTGGGGAATTGTGCCGGGCATCTCTTAAGGGATACTTAACATAGGGAGTCGGGTGAATTTCACGTCAAGCTGATTGTAGTCATCATCCAGTGCGCCATGGCCGTGCTGCTTCCAGCATTTTTCCATCCTCCGCGATGAACTCCAGCGCCGCCCCAAGCCATACATGCCCTTGATCTCCGCCAGGCGCATCACTCGCCGAAGCGCCATGCCCGATCGGTAAATTTTTTCGCCCGCGCAACGCTCCTGAGCCATAATTTCCCGAACGGGAAACTATGGCTGGCCGTGCGCATGGTTCACATCGATACTCCCCAAACCCTGGGCGCGACACTCCGCGCCGCCCGCAAGCACCTGCAACTGACCCAGTCGGATCTGGCCCTGGCCGCTGGCGTGGGTGTGCGCTTCATCGTCGATCTGGAGGCCGGCAAGCCCACCGTAAGGCTTGCGCAAGTGCTGCGGGTCATCGACGCCCTGGGTGGCGAGGTGCGGATAACCGGCCTCGGGGGTACAAACCATGATGCGTGAGGTCCAGCTTTTCGGTCTTGAGGGGGCAGCGCATGGCGCCTGAACTGGCGGTCTGGCTGTCGGACGCTCGGGTCGGCACGCTTGCGCTGGCTGGCGGCCGGCTGAGTTTTCGGTATAACCCCGACTGGCTGGCCGAACCACGGGCGGTCGCTTTGTCCTGCTCCTTGCCACTTCAGGCAGAGACCTTTGATGACCATCAATGTCGTCCCTTTTTTGCCGGCCTGCTGCCGGAAGGCCATCTACGCCGCCTCATTGCCCGCTACCTCCAGGTTTCCGGTCAAAACGACTTCGCCTTGCTGACGGCCCTTGGGGGTGAATGCGCCGGGGCTATCAGCTTGCTGCCAGCCACTGAGCGCCCGGCGCCCGTTGCTCTGGGCGACGTGCAGTGGCTGGACGAGGATCGGTTGATGGCCCTGCTTGAGGAACTGCCCCACCGGCCCATGCTAGCCGGCCAGGACGGACTGCGCCTCTCCCTGGCAGGGGCGCAGGACAAGCTTCCCGTGGTCTTTGACGGCCAGCGCATCGGACTGCCGCTCAACGGCAGGCCCAGCACCCATATCCTTAAACCACCGATTCCAGCGGTCACGGCCAGCGTTATCAACGAAGGCTTCTGCCTGGCGCTGGCTGGCGCGATGCACTTGACCGCCGCGCCAGCCCGCCTGTTCGACCTGGGCGACCGCCGCCTGTTGCTGGTCACTCGCTACGACCGCCAAGTGGATGCGCACGGCCTACCCCAGCGTCTCCACCAGGAGGATTTCTGTCAGGCCTTGGGCGTCATTCCCGAGTTGAAATACCAGAGCGAAGGTGGGCCGGACCTGAAGGCCTGTTTTGACCTGGTGCGGCGCGTCACCCGTCCCAGCGCCCCTCAGGTTCTGCGACTCCTGGATGGCGTGGTGTTCAACGCGCTGATAGGCAACCACGACGCCCATGCCAAGAATTTCTCACTGCTCCATACCAGCGCATCCCCGGTATTGGCACCGCTGTACGACCTGCTGTCGACGGCGGTCTATCCCCATCTGACGCCGAAAATGGCCATGAAGCTGGGCGGCAAGTACCGGTTTAGCGAAATTCAGGCCAGGCATTGGGACCAATTTGCCGCGGAGGCCGGTTTGTCGCGCGCGCAGACCCGCAAGCGCATCCTTGGCATGTTACGGATGCTGCCGCGGGCAGCACGCGCCTTGCAGACCACGACCGAATTCGTCAACGAGCCCTTGGTGGCGCAAATCGTCGCCCTGATCGAGCAACGTTCGGCGCTCACGGCCCGGCGCTTGAGCGAGTCTGATCCAGCCACTTAACCGCCCCTCCTCGCGTGAGGGAGAGGCCAGTGTTGTACCAGACGCCTCCCGATGATCACGGCTCTCGGGAGACGATGGCGTTACTTTAAGAGGAGGTGCCTGCTCTTGACGCTTCGCCCCAGGTCTCCGCCAGCCGCCGCAGGCCGTGGAGATCGACCAGACCACAGAGGCGCAGGATTTCCTGCCACACCGCCTCCCGCTCCGGATAGCGGTCGGCCATCCCCTGGGCCCAATGCTGGATGGCCATGATCTGGCCGAGGGCGATGCGGTGGCGGAAGGTGTCCAGTTCCCCGGCCGGGCAGGTCGCGGCGAGGGCGGCGCCATCGGTGAGGGTCTTGTCCGGCTCCGGGGGAGCTTCGCTTTCATACTCCCACTCCAGGCGCAGGACCTCTCCCAGAATCCGCGCCAGGCGGGTCTCGGCCAGGGGTTTCATGGCGTCAGCGTCGAAGTCCAGATCGGGGGGAAAGGCCGCCGGCGGCTGCCGGGGGGCCGCCGAGATGAGGACCACTGGCAGGTCCTGGTGCTGGACCGACTCGCGTACGCCGCGCAGAAATCCCCAGCCGTCGAGATAGGGCATGAACTGATCGACCAGGGCCGCGTCCAGGGGCGGATCGGCCTTGCGCGCCAGGGCCAGGGCCTGGGCGCCATCCTCCGCCAGCAGGACGGCGAAACCCCAGGCCCGGCAGCGTTCCGCCAGGTACTGACGGCTGGTGGCGAAGTCATCGGCGATGAGCAGGGTCCGGCGCCGTCCGCGATAGCCGATCGGGACCCGTTCGGTGGCCCCGCCTTCCTCCTGGGGCGCGCAGCGGGGCAGGCGCAACTCAAAGCGGAAGGTGCTGCCATGGGTGACGCCCTGGCTACTCCGCACCTGGATCCGCCCGCCCATGGCGTTGGTCAATTGCTGGGCGATCGCCAGGCCCAGGCCCAGGCCGGGGACCCGCTGGTAACGATCGAGCCGCCGGAAGGGCTCGAAGATCGTCGCCAGCTCCGCCTCGGGGATGCCCACGCCGGTATCGGTGACGTAAAACGCCAGGTGAATAGCTCCAGACGCAGGTCCCTGTCCGTCCCCGGAGCCGCAGGCCTGCGGAGGTGCCGCTGCCTTCCCGTCACCAGCGCTTACCCATCCCACTTCCCCCATCTCGGTGGATGGGGTCGCCCCGGATGCCAGGGGCGGCGACTCCGCCAGGACGATGCCCAGCTCGATGGTCCCGCCCTGGGTGAACTTGCAGGCGTTTTCCAGCAGATTACGCAGGATCTGCGTCAGCCGCTGCTCGTCGGCCATGACCCAATCCCCGTCGCCGATGCCCACCCGGGTGGTGAGGACATTGTCGCCGCGGGCGGCCAGCGGGCGGCAGACCTCACCCAGGTGGAGGGCCAACTGGGTCAGGGACAGGGGGGCCGGATCGAGCCGCGTGGGCTTGGCCTCGCCGCGGCTGAAGGCCAGGATGTCACCGATCAGGTGCAGCAGGCGGTTGGCGCTGTCCTGGATGACCCCCAGGTGATCCCGCGCGGTGGGCGGGACCTGACGGGCCAGCAACTGGGCATAGCCAAGGATATCGTGCAGGGGGGCGCGCAACTCATGGCTCACCGTGGAGAGAAAGGCGGACTTCGCCTGACTGCTCTCCTCCGCTCGCAGGGTCGCCGCGCGCAAGGAGCGGGTCTGTTGCTCCACCGCCGCCGTCAGTCGCAGATTTTCCTCCTGCTGCCGATCGATGAGGGCCTGGCGCGCCGCCTCCCGGCTGGCCAGCAGTTCCCGTTCCCGCGCCCGTTCGGCCTGCCGCCGGTCGAGCCGGTCCAGCAGGATGATGCCGAGGATCAGGCTCAGGGGCATCAGCCGATAGGTCAGGATCAGGGTATCGTCGTGGATGCGGGGCAGGAGGCCGGTCGAGGTCAGGATGCGCACCACGATCACCAGCCAGGACCCGGTCAGCAGGATCAGGACACCCCACTGATAGCGGCCCCGGCGGCGGGGGCCGAAGGCGACCGACAGGGGCCAGAGGAGGGCGAGCACCAGGGTCAGGCGAACCGTCACCCACCGGGTGAACTGAGTGTGTTCGGTCAGGGGGGTGGCGAAGGCCGCGATCAGGATGACGCCGATGAGGAGCCCATAGAGGAGGCGCCACGGGCGCTGACGGTAGAGCTCCAGGAACACCAGGGAGGCCAGGGCGAAAATGGCGACGGTCAGGGCGCCGGTGATGGTGAACACCGAGATCATGTGCGGCCGCAGCCCCGGCCAGAGGCTGAGCAGCAGCGGCATCTCATAGGAGAGTTCGAAGAGGACGATCGCGCCGAGCCAGGCGCTGGCCAGGGCGAAGCGCCAGTCGCCCCAGAGCAGCAGCACGACCAGGATGGCGAGGACGAAGCCGGCAAAGACGAGATAGCCATCGCGCAGCCGGGCCTGCCCGGCGGCGTAGCGCTCCGGGTCCACGCCGCGCACCGTGAGGCCGAGGAAGCTCCGGTCCTGGACCCGCAGCAGCAGGGTCCGGGTTTCCTCTGGCGCCAGGGTGAGCGGGAAGGTCGGGTGGACGGTGTCGATCACGAGGTCCGCGCGGGGCAGGTCGAGACCCGCGCGCTGGTGCGTCAGGATGGCGCCGGTGTCGGTATCGACCAGGAACAACTGGACGTCACGCAGTTGCCAGGGCAGGACCACCAGCCAGCGGTGAAGGGTGTCCGCGCCACCGTTCCGGACTTCCCCCCGCAGCCAGACCGTTGCCGGCCGATAGGCCGAACTCAGGTTGGCGGGATTCGTCTCCTCCCAGCCCCCCGCGGCGAGGGCCTCCGCGGCGGTCAGGGGCTGGTCCGGGGCCTCCTTGAGCAGCCAGAGCCGGTCCGTCAGCCGCGTTTCCTCGCCACCACCGGCCAGATCGAGGGGCGGCGGCCCAGACGCCGCCCCCGCCGGGCCGCCTCCCAGGCCCAGCGCGAGGATGAGCAACAGCCACCAGGGCATGGCCGCGGGAACCCCGGGTTTCTCAGGTCGTTCGGTATATCAACCCGTCCGGGAAACGATAGGGCCTCAGTGCTCCGCGGGCTCGATGGGCTTTGCCACGGCTGCGGTCCCCTTGACCCGCTCACGCAGGGTCTGGACGAAGACGTAGAGGGGCGGGATGACGATGATGCCGAGGACGGTGGCCGCGATCATGCCCCCCAGGACCACCACGCCCAGGGAGACCTGGCTGGCGGCCCCGGCGCCGGTGGTCAGGACCAGGGGCAGCATGCCGAGGATGAAGCTTACCGCCGTCATCAGCACCGCCCGGTAGCGGAGGCGCGCCGCGTCGGCGGCCGCCTGCTGGATCGGCAGGCCCTCCTCGCGCAACTGCTTGGCGAACTCGACGATAAGGATGGCGTTCTTGCTCGCCAGGCCGATCAGCATTACCAGCCCGATCTGGGTGTAGACGTTGTTGTCCAGCCCCGTCAGCCAGGTCGCCGCCAGGCCACCCACGGCGGCGATGACCACCGAGAGGATGACGGACAGGGGCACGGTCCAGCTTTCGTACTGGGCCACCAGGAAGAGATAGACCAGCAGCAGGGCCAGCAGGAGCACGACCGCCGCCTCGCCGCCCGCCTGGACCTCCTGGAAGGTGGTGCCGCTCCAGTCGATGCCGAAGCCAGGGGGCAGGCTGCCGCGGGCGATCTCCTCCAGGGCGGCGATGCCCTCGCCGGTACTGCCGACCGGGGTCACGTTGACGCTGGCGGCGCGGAAGAGGTTGAAGCGCCGGGTGCTCTCCGGGCCGAGCATGGGCTCCGCCGTCACCAGGGACTGGACCGGCACCATCTCGCCGCGGTTGTTGCGCACATGGAGCTGGTTGATATCCTCGGGGGTCATGCGGAAGGGGGCGTCGGCCTGGAGGAAGACCCGGAAGGTACGGCCAAAGAGGTTGAAATCGTTGACGTAGAGGGCCCCCAGGTTGGCCTGGAGGGTCAGGAAGAGGTCGGACAGACGCACCCCCAGGGCCTCGGCCTTCTCACGATTGATGTCGAGGAAGATCTGAGGGGTCTGGGCACTGAAGGTGGACATGGCGCGCCGCAGGCGCGGGTCCTCGTTGGCGTGGATGATGAAGCCCTGGAGGGCCTGGGCCAGTTCCTCCGGGGGCTGACCGGCCAGGTCGAGCAGTTCCATCTCGATACCGCCGGCGGTGCCCAGGCCCTGAATCGGCGGCGCGGCGAAGGCGAAGACCGTCGCCTGGGGGATGGACAGGAGCCGGGGCTGGACCCGCGCCAGCACGGCCTCGGCGCTGCTCGCCGGGCCGGGGCGTTCGTCCCAGTGCTTGAGGACGGCGATGGCCATGCCGCCGCTGGAGCGCATGCCCGCCAGCAGGCTGAA
>JAGVUH010000267.1 GCA_019136395.1 Gammaproteobacteria bacterium | reverse complement strand
GCCTGTCGATGCTGGATGTCATCGCCGGGGCCATGGCGGCCTTTCTCATCCTCATGGTCATCCTGCTGCCCTATTACGAGAAAAATTCCGTGGATCAGGCGGCGCTGATCGCTGAACTCCGCCAGGCGGTCAGTGCTGCCCAGGAGGCGCAAGCCCGGGCGGAGGCGGCAGCCCAACAGGCCCAACGTCAGGCGGAGGAGGCGATCCAACAGGCCCAGAGCCAGGCGGAAGAGGCCCGCGCCCAAGCCGCGGCGGCTCAGGCCGAGGCCCAACGCCAGCAAGCGCGGGCGGAGGACCTGGCACGCCAACTCGCCCGGACCTTCCTGGTGCTCTATGTGCGCTGGGATACCCATGACGACGTCGACCTGCATCTCACAGACCCCAGCGGCGCCGAATTCTTCTGGAACCGCCACAAGACCATCCCCGGTCGACCGGGGGAATTGAGCGAAGACAATGTCATCGGCCCCGGCAACGAGGTCTGGGAGATTCGCGATGCCCCCCCCGGCGATTACCACGCCGATGTCCGGCTCTATGCCGTCAACGATCAACGCAAGCCGGTCGTCGTCAAGGGGCGCGTCTTCCACCGGGATGGCAGTGAAATGTTCCAGGAGGTCCAGTTGAGTCAGCAAGGTCAGCGCGTGCGCATCGCCACCATCCGGGTGGACGACAGCGGTGGGGTCCGGTTGGTGCCTTGAGCCGGCACCGCGAGAAACCTCGACTTCACCCCGCATTCACGACCCTTGACGCTCAATCCCGAACGATCGGCAGATGAACATCCCGGCAGCTAACGCCTTCACCCCCAAGCACCGCGACACCTCGCGCCCGGATCTATTATAGAGGCTTGATCACCATGAGCATGGTTTCCTGCGGCAATGGCCACTTCTACAACGATCAGGAGCATTCCAGTTGCCCGTTCTGCGGCGTCGGGCTGGAAATCAACCCGACCCGCCCGGTAGCGGGGGGCGTCGCCGGGGCAACGGCCCCGCGCCCCGCCAGTGACGCGGGTCGTACCCGGCCTGCCGGCGCCACCCCGCCAGCGGGACTGGGGCGTGATCCAGGCGAAACCCGCCATGTCTGGGCCGCCCGCATGGGGGGCGTCGATCCCGTGGTGGGTTGGCTGGTGTGCGTCCAGGGGCCGGACCGCGGTCGGGATTATCGCCTGCACAGTGAGCGCAACTTCATCGGCCGCGCCCCCGCCATGGACATCGCCATCACCGGCGATGACAGCATCAGTCGCGAAAATCACGCCGTCATCAGCTACAACCCCAAGAAGCACAGTTACCGTCTGGCGCCGGGTGACAGTCGCGGCCTGGTGTATCTGAATGACGAAGAGGTGCTGGGGGCCATGGAAGTGAGGCCATACGATCGCATCGAATTGGGTAAGACGGCGCTGCTCTTCATCCCCTTTTGTGGGGAACGCTTTAGCTGGGAGGTCCCCCCGCCGGCTCAGGCCGGAGCACCTGGCCAACCCGTGCAACCGAGCCACTCGGGACAAACCGGCCAAGCTGGGCAATCGGGCTTAACCGGCCATCCCGGCGATGTCTTGTTGATGGAGACGCGCCAGGCTGGGTAAGCGGGAGCGCTGCGGCTGGCCCCGCCTGGCGTAGGAATAATCGAAAGCAAAATAACATCAAGCGATTGCCCTGGAGTGGCCGATATGAAACGTGATGCCTCCTTGTCCCCGATCCGGTCCCTTTGGGTGGGCCTGCTCGCGGTCCTGTTCACCACCCTCCTGGCGGCGGCCGAGCCCGCCAGCCTGCGGATCACCCAGGTACTGACACAAGGGACCGACATCACCGCCTACGTCGCGGTGCGGGATGAGTCCGGCGGGGTGGTCAGTAGCGAATCCCTGCTGCAGGCCAAGGCCACCCTCGGCCCCCATGTCGCCGAGGTCGTGTCCGCCCAACCCTTTGCCGCCACCGGGGAAGGGGTCCTGTATATCTTCCTGGTGGACATCTCCCGCTCGCTGGACAACACCCAGTTCGACCGCCTACGCAAGGCGCTCAAGGACTGGGTGGCGGCAATGGGTGAGAATGACCGGGCC
>JAGVUH010000005.1 GCA_019136395.1 Gammaproteobacteria bacterium | reverse complement strand
AGGCCCTACCCGAGTAAACCACCGACTGAGTGTGAGTCAGTGGACCGGCAACGAGCATTCTACGGGGATTCCGCGCCCTTGTCTCGTTTGCCGTAGTGGTGCCCGAGGTTCCACTATCCGCCCTCCGCCAGTCGGTTTCGTCAAGCCAATGACCGAGACCGACACCATGCAAACCTCCCACAACGTAGTCGCCCCCGGCGCCCTGGCCGACCTGCACCGTCGCCTGGATCGCGCCCTGACCCACCACGATCCCGCCACCGTCAGCCAGGTTTCAGCCTGTGCCGCCTGGCTGGCCGAACTCTCGCCAACCGTCAGCATCCGCCAACTGGAGGATGAACCCCTGTGGTGCCGCGCATCCGCCGTGATGGCCACCCTAGAAGTGGCCCACACACTCGCCGTCCTGTCCGAAAGCGACACCGCAGTGAACCGCATTGCCACCACGCGGCACATTGCCGCCCTGGTCGATTCCGCCCGGGAAACGTTGGACGGGCTGGTGACGGATATCGAACTCCTAGAAGAGTCTCGCGAGAGCATGGAGGAGCAGGGCAATGTCTGAGGAAACCCTCTCCACCCGGCTATTCGTGATGGCAGACAACTTGACGGAGACCGAGGCAGAACTTAACTACCTCGCCCTTGCCATCGGCGCCAGCAACCTAAACGGCGCCGCCGGCGCCGCGTCCCTCCTCTTCGGCATCGCCGCCCGCATTGGTGACACCGCCCTCCTGGCCCGTGAAGCGATGACCAAGGCAGAGGAACAAGAGGAGCGACAGGCACCATGACCACGAGCCCCCAAGGAGGGGGGCCAAGGCCCCCCGTCACCAACGCAGCATTTCTTGCCGCGATCTTTTGCGACCGCGCGCCGAGCGAGGCCCTCTGGACCTGCACCTTCAGCAATCCGCCGTCCCGCGAGGCACCGTGGGCGGGATATCCGCTCATCGACATCGGCGCGGCCCCCGAGCGCCCGCGGTCAAACTCCTATTTTTGCGTAAGCAGCCTCAAGGCAGACAACCAAGGCAAATACGCAAGGCGCTTGGAGAACTTTGCCAGGCTACATGTCGTCGTCCTGGACGACAGCCCGGCGCCCGCCAGTTTGCCGGCCACGTGGGTACTGGAGACCTCACGCCCCGAAGGCCGCAGCAACACCCAGGTAGGCTATCGCCTGGCCCGCCCCATTGATGACCTCGCGCTTGCCCGCCAGCTTCACCAGGCCCTGGCCACCGCCGGCCACATCGGCAACGACCCCGCCGGCAACAATCCCGTGCGCTACGTTCGCCTGCCCGTGGGCGCCAACACCAAGCACCGGCCCGCACACCCCCACCGCCTGCTTCACTTCGACCCCACCCGCGCCGTGACCCTGGAGGAGCTCGTCGCCGCCCTGGGGCTTGATCTCACCACCGCCGCCGCTCCCCGGCCACCCGGCGCCGCCGCGAATCGGCAAGGGTCTTCAAATCGGGCACATGTGCCCGATTTGCCGGCCACCCCCGGAGCCACCCGCGCCGCCCCCTCTGGCCAGCAGGGGGGCGCCGCGAGTTTCTTTCGCGCCGTCAACGATGCCGCCCTAAGCAACCTCGCCGCTTGGGTACCTGAACTCCTCCCGGCCGCCCGCCCCTATCACGCTGGTTACCGGATCAGCAGCCGCGATCTAGGCCGCGACCTGGAGGAAGACCTGTCCATCCTCCCCGCCGGCATCCGCGACTTTGGCGAAGAAATCACGAAAACGGCCATCGACCTGACGCTTGAGCACGGTCCCGCCACCACCGCCACCGAGGCCGCCCTCTGGCTCTGTGCCCGCCTGGCCATCGACCCCGCCGCCCTGGGTTGGCGCTCCTCCCGCTGTGACGATGTTCCCCCGCCCGGCGATGAAGACGCCCCGCTCAACGGCACGCGCCACGACTTTTCGGGCCAGGATGAGGATTTACACGCGCATAATTTCGGATCAAGTGTTTCGCTTCTTTCAAATCAAGACTTTAGCCTTTCGCAAGTGTTTCGCAAGTGTCTCGCAGAGGAGGCAAGTGTTTCGCACGGTTGCCTGATTGATGTGAACGCCAAGGAAGAGAAAACCCGCATGATCGACAGCAAGGCCGCCGAAGTGATCGCCGCCGCCGTGCGCGGCATCCTGGCCTGGGATGCCGAGGCCGCTTCCTGGCTGCTATGGGTTGGCACGCACTGGCACCCGCTCACCACCCCCGCCCCCGCCGAAAAGATCCTGGCGGATGCCGTGCACATCGGCACGCAACCGCTGGGCTATCGCCTGGCCTACTTGACCGGAATCACCGCGATCATTTGCCGCCGAGGGCTATTACCACCTCCCCACTGGCCCGCTCATGTCGTCCCGTTTGCGAATGGGCTTCTTGACCTCAAAACCCATGCCTTGCG
>JAGVUH010000275.1 GCA_019136395.1 Gammaproteobacteria bacterium | reverse complement strand
CGGACCACTGCTCATTCCAGGCCCAGGGCGGTCCCTGGCCACCCCACTGCGTCCAGAACAGCCCCGGTGCGGCCTTTGACGCCCGCCTGGACCTGGCACCCAAGCCCCTGATCTTTTCCAAGGGCCAGCACCGGGCGGAGGACCAGTATTCCGCCTTCCTGGCCGAGGATGAGGGGGGCCAGTCCCTGAGCGCCACCCTGCGCCGGCAGGGCCTGCGTCGGCTCTTCGTCGCTGGCCTGGCGACGGACTATTGCGTCAGCAACACCGCCCTCGATCTGCGGCGGGCGGGCTATGGGGTCATCGTCCTGACCGATGCCTGTCGGGCCGTGAATCTCGATCCGGACGATGAGCGCCAGGCCTTGCGGCGTATGGCGGGTGCCGGCGCCACCCTGGTGGCGACCACCGACCTGGGAATTTATCCCTGAAGAATTGGCGTTTCGGTCGGACAAGGACGTTGCGGGACAGGGCGGCAGCATGGTCAGACATGATCTGGCCTTATCTGACCTGGCGCGGCCTGGCGCGGCCTGGCGCGGCTGGGACCAGGTGGGAGCGAAAAAACGAAAGTGCTTTTGCAATTGCAATAGGTTCAATTCCGATAGGTAAAGACGATGAACCCCCTGACCAGCCCCCTGCTGACGGATCTCTATCAGTTGACCATGCTGGAGGCCTATGTCACCGGGGGCATGCGGGAACGGGCGGTCTTCGAGTTCTTCGCCCGCGCCCTGCCCCCCGGGCGGTCCTTCCTCATCGCCTGTGGTCTGGACAACGCCCTCGACTATCTGTCCCGGCTGCACTTCTCCGCCGCCGAGATCGCCTATCTGCGCGGTACCCGCCGCTTCTCCCCGGCCCTGATCGATTACCTGGCCGGCTGGCGGTTCACCGGCGAGGTCCATGCCCTGCCGGAGGGCACCCCCTTCTTCCCCAACGAGCCCCTGATCCGCGTCGAGGCGCCGGTCGGCGAGGCGCAACTGGTCGAGACCCGGCTGATCAACATCCTCCACTACCAGACCCTGGTCGCCTCCAAGGCGGCGCGCTGCGTGCTTGCCGCCAAGGGTCGCGCCAGCCTGGTCGACTTCGGGCTGCGGCGGGCCCACGGCGCCGACGCCGGCCTGGCCGCGGCCCGGGCCAGTTACATCGCCGGCTTCATAGGCACCTCCACGGTGCTGGCGGAGCCCCTCTTTGACATCCCCATCTTTGGCACCATGGCCCACTCCTTCGTCCAGGCCCACCCGAACGAACAGGAGGCCTTCGTCGACTTCTGCCGGGCCAATCCCACCAATACCACCCTGCTCATCGACACCTATGACACCCTGCGGGGCGCCCGCCACGCCGTCGCCGCCGCCCGGCGGCTGGGCAAGGAAGGCATCCGGGTCCAGCGCGTCCGCCTGGACAGCGGCGATCTCCTGGCGCTGTCCCAAGGGGTGCGGCGGATCCTGGACGAGGGGGGCTTCCCGGACATCCAAATCTTCGCCAGCGGCGACCTGGACGAATACCGCCTCCGGGAGCTGCTCGCCGCCGGCGCGCCCATCACCGGCTTCGGCATCGGCACCCGGCTCGACACCTCGGCGGATGCGCCCTATCTGGAATGCGCCTACAAGCTCACCGAGTATGCCGGCCAGGCACGGATGAAGCAGTCGGCGGCCAAGGTCACCCTGCCCGGGCGCAAGCAGGTCTTCCGCCAGTACCAGGACGGCCTAATGCGCGGCGACACCCTCGGGCTGATGGCGGAGGACCTGGGGGGCAGGCCCCTTCTGGAGCCAGTCATGGCCAACGGTAAACGCCTGGGCCCGGCCAAATCACTGGCGGACATCGCCCGCTACACCCAGGAGCAACTGGCCAGCCTGCCGCCCGAGCTCCGGACTCTCGAAGCCCCGGCGGCTGCTTATCCGCTCACCATTAGCCCCGCGCTGGCGGCGCTGCGGGCGGAAACGGAACGGCGGGTGACGGAGATGAAGACGGGGACGGGGGCGGGGGCGTGAATGACCCACACGCGGCGGGGCAGTTTTCGACCGGACACAGGAGGGTTAGCTAGCCGCTGGCAGGGCGGCCACCGCAGGGATGCGGTCGTCAAGCCTGTAGGGACTATTTATATGGCGCAACCCGCTAGAGGCCATCCGATCCGAAAAACCAACTCGTGCTTTCGACCCCCTCTAACCTCAGGCCTAGCCACCTTCGGCGAAGCGGTTATGGGCACCATCGCACAAAGGCGGGGTGGCGGTCTGCTTGCACTGACAGAAGAAGTAGGTACCGTCGGACTCGGCGGTGAAAGGCACGGGATTGAAATCCCCGGTATGGGAACCGTCGCAATAAGGCTGGTTGGCCGACAAGCCGCAACTGCACCAGTAGATGGTCTGGCCGGCCTTGAGTTCGACGGCGGCGGGCTCGGTGGCGGCGATCATGGGCTCAATCATGGTGGTAACCTCCTCAAGAGTTGTTTGTTTTGCTTGAAAGACCTGGCCCTCTGGCGACAGTACCTCATGGGGTCATTTATCGTCAGGGGTAAGGCGAGCCCCTCGTGAAAGCGAGCGGGGCAAATCGCCAGGGTAAGTTGGTCGTGCCTTGCGCCCTTGGTGATCGATCAAGGGTACTTGGTCGTCCTCAATATCCCTGGGGTCAATCATAAAGCAGATAGGGTGCGCGCTCCTCGCACCAGGCGGCCTCGTCCGCGACCAGGCGCGCCTCCAGGTCGTCAGGGGTGGCCTGGGGGTCGTCGACCCAATCGCGTAGCAAGGTGCCGCCAGCCAGGAGATCGATGGCCAGGCGCTCGGTCTCGTATTCATAGGGGAAGACCCGCCATAGCGGGTAATCCGGATATTCCCGGCGCAGGGTCTTGAGGAAAAGGGCCACCAGCCGGTAGGGGCGGAAACGCGGGTGGTCGTAGCTGGCCAGGTCGGTATGGATCTGGATGCCGGAGCAGAGTTGCCCGGCGTGCTTGTGAAAGGTCGGCTCGAAGTGACAGGGCCGCAGCAGGGCACCCGCCAGCCAGTCCGGTCGCCAGTCGCGCATGCGGCTGAGCAGGCGACGACCGTCGATGTCCGGCGCCCCGAGGATCTCCAGGGCCACCGTCGTCCCCCGCCCCTCGGACAGGGTGGTGCCTTCGAGGAGCACGGTGCCGGGGAAGCAACGGGCCATGTTGAGGCTGGAGGCATTGGGGCTGGGATTGACCCAGGGCCACTCGTGGAGGGGCCAGCCAAAGCCGGGGGCGGCGTCGATGCGATAGCCGGTCATGGCGACGACCTCCAGGTCGACGGTCAGGCCCTGGTCACGGCGCAGCCAGGCCGCCAGCCAGCGGGCCAGTTCGCCGAAGGTCAGGCCATGGCGCATGATCAGGGGGGCAACGCCGACGAAGCTCTCCCAGCCGGGCTCCAGGAGCGTCCCTTCCACGGGGCGGCCGGCGGGATTGGGCCGATCCAGCACCCACACCGGCTTGCCGAGCCGGGCGCAGGCCTCCAACAGATAAGCCAGGGTGGTGACATAGGTATAGATACGGGTGCCGATGTCCTGGAGGTCCACCAGCAGAACATCGAAGGTCGCCAGCATGGCGGCCGTCGGACGGCGGACCTCGCCATAGAGGCTGAAGACGGGAATGCCATGGAGGGGGTCGCGATAGTCCGGACTCTCGATCATGTTGTCCTGCTTGTCGCCCCGCATCCCATGCTGGGGACCGAAGGCAGCGACCAGTTCGAGGCCGGGCGTCGCCCGCAGGGCATCGAGGCTATGCTCCCCCGCCGCGGTCAGGGAGGCGGGGTGCCCCAGCAGGGCGAGGCGCTGGCCGCGCAGACGGTCGAGCAGATCCGGGCGGGCCAGAAGAGCGGAGATGCCGGGTTGCATGTCCTGGGTCGATCCTGAGAGTTAAGCAGGGGTAAAGCATACTGCGGGGCCACCGCGGAACGTGGAGAAATTATTGCCGGGGATTCTTGTCTGTAATCGCTTAACGTGCCTATAATTGAGGGTTTCTTAGAGGCGGGCCTCGCAACTCCCGTCTCCTCTCGTCCCCCGATCCTTGGCGCGGTTTCGTTCCAAACCCCACCAGGCCCGGTTTGGTAAACCCCAGGAAGCAGCAATGACAGACCTCTCAAACTACCGAAACATCGGTATCTTCGCCCACGTGGACGCGGGAAAGACGACGACTACCGAGCGTATTCTCAAGCTCACCGGCAAGATTCACCGCCTGGGTGAGGTGCATGATGGCGAGTCCACCATGGACTTCATGGAGCAGGAGGCCGAGCGCGGCATCACCATCCAGTCCGCCGCCACCTCCTGCCAGTGGAAGGGCTGTCGGCTGAATGTCATCGACACCCCCGGCCACGTCGATTTCACCATCGAGGTCTACCGCTCCCTCAAGGTCCTGGACGGCGGCATCGGCGTCTTTTGCGGCTCCGGCGGCGTCGAGCCCCAGTCCGAGACCAACTGGCGCTACGCCAACGACTCCCGCGTCGCCCGCATCATCTACGTCAACAAGCTCGACCGCATCGGCGCCAACTTCTATCGCGTCGTCGATCAGGTGCAGAACGTGCTGGGCGCCCGCCCCCTGGTGATGGTCCTGCCCATCGGCCTGGAGAGCAGCTTCGTCGGCGTGGTCGATCTGCTGACCCGTAAGGCCTGGGTCTGGGACGACTCCGGCGCCCCGGAGAACTACAGCATCCAGGACGTGCCCGCCGACATGGCCGACCAGGTCGAGGAATGGCGCGAGAAGCTGATCGAGATCGCCCTGGAGCAGGACGACGAGGCCCTGGAGAAGTATCTGGAGGGTGAGGAGCCGGACCTGGAGACGATCAAGGCCTGCGTCCGCAAGGGCACCATCAACCTGGACTTCTTCCCCACCTACTGCGGCTCTTCTTTTAAGAACAAGGGCATGCAACTAGTGCTCGACGCCGTGGTGGACTACCTGCCCAATCCCATGGAGGTCAAGCCCCAGCCTGAGGTCGACCTGGAGGGCAACGAGACCGGCGAGTACGCCATCGTCGATCCCGAGCGGCCCCTGCGCGCCCTGGCCTTTAAGATCATGGACGACCGCTTCGGCGCCCTGACCTTCACCCGTATCTACTCCGGGAAGATCAAGAAGGGCGACTCGGTGCTGAACACCTTCACCGGCAAGACCGAGCGCATCGGCCGTATCGTCGAGATGCACGCCGACTCCCGCGAGGAACTGGACTCGGCCCAGGCCGGTGACATCGTCGCCCTACTGGGGATGAAGAACACCCAGACCGGTCACACCCTCTGTGACCCCAAGCACCCGGCGACCCTGGAGCCCATGGTCTTCCCCGATCCGGTCATCTCCATCGCCATCGCCCCCCGCGACAAGAATGGCGCCGACAAGCTGGGCGTGGCCCTAAACAAGATGATCCAGGAGGACCCCTCCTTCCGCGTCGAGACCGACCCGGAGAGTGGCGAGACCATCATCAAGGGCATGGGCGAGCTGCACCTGGACATCAAGGTCGACATCCTCAAGCGCACCCACGGCATCGAGGTCGAGGTCGGCAAGCCCCAGGTGGCCTACCGCGAGACCCTGACCAAGCGCATCGAGGACAGTTACACCCACAAGAAGCAGACCGGCGGCTCGGGCCAGTTCGCCCGCATCGACTATGCCATCGAACCCGGCGAGGCCGGTGCCGGCTACCAGTTCGAGTCCGTGGTCACCGGCGGCACCGTGCCCCGCGAGTTCTGGCCCGCGGTGGACAAGGGCTTCAAGGACAGCATGAAGGAAGGCGTCCTGGCCGGCTTCCCGCTGCTCGACGTCAAGGTCACCCTCATCGACGGCAGCTACCACCCGGTGGACTCCTCCGCCATCGCCTACGAGATCGCCGCCAAGGGGGGTTATCGCCAGTCGGTGCCCAAGGCCGCGCCCCAGCTCATGGAGCCGATCATGAAGGTCGACGTCTTCACCCCGGAGGACCACGTCGGTGACGTCATTGGCGATCTGAACCGCCGTCGGGGTATGATCAAGGCGCAGGAATCGGGACCCAACGGGGTGCGCGTCAAGGCCGACTGCCCCCTGAGCGAGATGTTCGGTTACATCGGCGACCTGCGCACCATGACCTCCGGGCGTGGGCAATTTTCCATGGAATTCTCCCACTACGCGCCTTGCCCCAAGCAGGTGGCCGAGGCCGTGATCAAGGAGGTACAGGAGCGCAAGAAGGGCTGATCAACCGGTCCCCGACTCCGCTGGATGCTCGCCGGCCTGGCCGGCGAGCGTGGCTCATCTCCCGCTGGCACCGGCCTCGCCCGTCGGGTCCGTTGCCGCCCCTGAACCTGAGAGAGAGGCGAAATGCTTTCCGAGCACCACGACATCGATCACGAATTTCCGGAATATCACCAGAAGCTCGAGGCCCTGTGCGCGACCAACGCGGCGTTCGCCGACCTGGTCAAGCGACACGACAGCCTCGATGATGAGATCCGCGAACTCGAGGAGCGCGGTTCCCCCATCGCCGACGAAAGCATTGAATCAATGAAATTCCGCCGCGCGGAACTGAAGGACGAGATCTACGCCCGCCTGCGCAAGGGCTAGGTCAACCTCCGTCGCCCCTGATCTCCATCCCGCCCCGGGTCCGAGCGCCCACCCGTCCTCACCTGCTCACCAGGTCAAGCGAGCGTTCGCGATTGCTTGACCTGGTTGCCTCCGTCCCCCATCGGTGACCACGGCTGACTGCCTGACGGCCCCGCGCCCGCCGCGACGGTCACTCCCGGTGAACGCCGTCCTGTCGTCCATCATCCGTCACCAGGCAGTCCACCCCGTCGGACAGTCCACCCAGTCGGGCACCGCGCCATGACGAGCGCTGATTAGTCGGCTGGCTTACTGGGAATTATCCCTGATGGATAGTAGCGACTGGTGGGGCGAGGCGGTATTCTCGCCAAGTGAAAATCCCGCCCTTGCGCGGGATTACGTCTTGACCAGGCCCTGCGGGAAGTAGGCGCCGCAACGACCTCTAACAGGTTGATTTGAGACATGACCGGATCCGGATCTGGCCATGCGCCTTGAAGTGATTACCAGGATGGCGATTTTCAAGGGGTCCGCAAAAACGGCAACGGCGGAGGCCACTCGCTCGCCCCCCGTCCGGTTGTTCGCCAAACCCATTCCGCTAGACGGAGGAAAGTCCATGACGGAAGTCGTCGCAACCAACGAGACCATTCTGGTGGTCGGTGGTGGCATCAGCGGCATGACCGCCGCCCTCGAGGCCGCCGAGACCGGCAAGCAGGTCGTCCTGGTTGAAAAGCGTCCTTATCTGGGTGGCCGCGTCTCCCAGCTCTACAAGTATTTCCCCAAGCTCTGCTTCCCCACCTGTGGTCTGGAGATCAACCAGCGCCGCGCCAAGATGAACCCCAACCTGCGCGTCCTCACCATGGCCGAGGTCACGGGGCTCAAGGGCGAGAAGGGCAACTACACCGCCACCGTCAAGATTTCCCCCCGCTATGTCAATGGCAACTGCACTGCCTGCGGCGAGTGCGAGAAGGCCGTCAGCAGCGAGTTCGACGACGAGTATAACTATGGCCTCGGCAAGCGTAAGGGCGCCTACCTGCCCTACCGCATGGCCCACCCGGCCCAGTACGTCCTCGACCCACGCCTGATCGGTACCCCCGAGGCCGACCAGGCCAAGGCCGCCTGCAAGTACAACGCCATTGACCTGGACATGCGGGAAGAGAGCGTCGACTTCCCCTGCGGTGCCGTCATCTGGGCCACCGGTTGGCAGCCCTACGATGCCGCCAAGATTCAGCCCTACGGCTATGACCGCTTCCCCAACGTCATCACCTCGGTGGAGTTCGAGCGCCTGGCCGATCCCCAGGGCCCGACCGGCGGCAAGCTGGTGCGGCCCTCCGACGGCAAGGAGGCCAAGAAGGTCGCCTTCATCCAGTGCGCCGGCTCCCGCGACCGCAACCACCTGTTGCACTGCTCGCGCATCTGCTGCATGGCCAGCCTCAAGCAGTGTACCTACGTGGCCGACGCCTGGGGTAAGGACGCGGATGTGAGCGTCTATTACATCGACCTGCGCGCCATCGACCGCTTCGAGGACTTCTACGCCAAGGTGCGCGGCATCGAACAGGTCAAGTTCATCAAGTCCAAGCCCGCCTCCATCGTCGCCGACAAGGAGGGCAACCCGGTGGTCCATGGCGTGGACACCGAGGGCTACAACCGTTACGCGGACAGCTTCGACCTGGTGGTCCTGGCCATCGGCATGGAGCCCTCGGTGGATCAGGCCAGCTTCCCCGTCGACATCGTCCTGAACCGCGAGGGCTTCATCGAGGCCGACGAGGCCAATGGCGGCGTCTTCGCCGCCGGCTGCGCCTCGGATGCCCTGGACGTGAACCGGGCGGTCCAGCATGCCACCGGCGCGGCGCTGCGCGCCATCCAGGTCGTTCACGGCGCCGCCGGAGTGGAGGGTTAATTCCATGGCAGCAGACAAGAAATTCGCCGGCTACCTGTGCACCGGCTGCGGCATCGGTGAGCGCCTGGACGCCAGGCAGCTCTCCCAGATCGCCACCCGGGAAGGCAAGATGGCCGCCTGCAAGGAGCACCCCATGCTGTGCTCCGCCGAGGGCGTGCAACTGATCCGCGACGACATCGCCGCCGGCAACGCCACCCACATCATGATCGCCGCCTGCTCGCGGCGGGCCAAGGTCGAGGCCTTCAGCTTCCCCGAGGTGGCCATGTCCCGCGCCAACCTGCGCGAGGGCGTCATCTGGCTGCGCCCCGAGGGTGACGAGCACCAGGAGACCACCCAGGAGATGGCGGACGACTATGTGCGCATGGCCTGCGCCGAGGTCCGCTTCATGACCCAGCCCACCGGCTCCGGTGAGCAGACCCTCAACCGCAGCCTGCTGGTGGTGGGCAACGGCGTCACCGCCATGACCTCCGCCCTGGAGGCGGCCAAGGCCGGCTACGGCGTGCACCTGGTGTGCGACGAGGGTGAACTGGGCGGGGTCTACAAGGACCTCTACAAGCGCGTGCCCTTCCGCGCCGCCCCAGTCGGCGTCTCCAACGCCCGCACCGCGCCCCTGCCCCAGCCCGAGGAGCCGGGCGTGGCCGAGATGATCGCCGCCATCCAGGCCAACCCCAGGATCCAGGTCCATCTCAACGCCAAGGTCACCAAGACCAGTGGCGCCCCGGGGCGCTTCTCCGCCGACATCAGCGTCGAGTCCGGCAGCACGGTCACCGAGAACTTCGGTGCCATCGTCCAGGCCACCGACTACAAGCCCTATGACGCCAACCTGTTGCCGGAATTCGCCTACGGCAAGTCACCGGACGTGGTCACCAACTTCGAGCTGGAGCGACTGGCCAAGGCCGCCAACGGCGGGCCCCTCAAGCGTCCCTCCGACGGCAAGGAGGTCAAGGCGGTGGCCTTCATCCAATGCGCCGGCCAGCGCTCGAACCAGGAGGGGCACCTGCCCTACTGC
Source organism: Gammaproteobacteria bacterium (assembly GCA_019136395.1). Next base: position 3,520 of record JAGVUH010000275.1, on the reverse strand, counting down.
TCCGGCTTCTGCTGCACCGAGTCCATCAAGCAGGCCATGTACTTCAAGGCCCAGAACCCGGGCTGCGACGCCACCGTGCTGTTCGACGACCTGCGCACCCCGGGCGCCGCCGGCGAGGACTTCTACCGCGCCGGCCAGCAGGCCCAGGTCACCTTCTCCAAGGGCAAGGCCAGCGCCGTGGACATCAACGGCGGCAAGCTGACGGTCAAGTTCAAGGATCTGATCCTGGACGAGGACACCGCCATGGAGTGCGACCTGGTGGTGCTCGCCACCGGCCAGGTGCCCAACTCGGGTCCGGACCCCTACGCCCAGCTCGCCGTGGACGAGGCCCCCACCGAGGAGGAGAAGGCCGCCGCGCGCAAGGCCTTGGAGGTGGCCCCGCCGTCCATCCTCAACCTCGACTATCGCCAGGGCACCGACCTGCCGCACCTGAAGCACGGCTTTGTCGACTCCCACTTCATCTGCTTCCCCTATGAGACCCGCCGTACCGGCATCTACGCCGCCGGTCCCGTGCGTCGGCCCATGGACATGAAACAGGCTATCGACGATGCCGCCGGCGCCACCCTCAAGGCCATCCAGGCCGCCGAGAACGCCGCCCGCGGCGCCGCCGCCCACCCGCGCGTTGGCGACCTCTCCTACCCGACCTTCCGCAAGGAAGGCTGCACCCAGTGCAAGCGCTGCACCGTGGAATGCCCCTTCGGCGCCATCAACGAGGACGAGCAGCGTTACCCGCAGTTCAACGAGTCCCGCTGCCGGCGCTGCGGTACCTGCATGGGCGCCTGCCCGGTGCGCGTCATCTCCTTCGAGAACTACTCCATCGATAGCGTCGGCCAGCAGATCAAGGCCGTGGACATGCCGGACGAGTTCTCCGAGAAGCCGCGCATCCTGGCCCTGGCCTGCGAGAACGACGCCTACCCCGCCCTGGACATGGCCGCCCAGTCCGGCGGCCAGATCTCGCCCTTCGCCCGCGTCATCCCGGTGCGCTGCCTGGGCTCGGTCAGCCTGTCCTGGATCACGGACGCCCTGAACTCGGGCTATGACGGCATCGTCCTCATGGGCTGCCGCCGCGACGACGACTACCAGTGCCACTTCGTGCGCGGCTCCAAGATGGCCGCCGAACGCCTGAGCAAGGTGGGCGACACCCTCCAGCAGCTCAACCTGGAGCAGGAGCGCATCCAGGTCTACGAGGTCGCCATCACCGACGTCCAGCGGGCCCCGCAACTCATCAACGACATGGCCGCGACGGTCGAAAAGATCGGCATGAGCCCCTTCAAGTTCTGACGAGCTGGGGCGCGCCCCGGCGCGCCCCAGGAGAGAGGAATACCGACAATGAGCGATCTGAACACGGCGATGATCGAAAGGTATCGCACCAACTTCCTCAAGGAGGTGGAGGCCAACGTCGAGGAGGGCGAGTGGGTCAAGATGTGCATGCAGTGTGGCGTGTGCTCCGGCTCCTGCCCCCTGGGCAAGTTCTGGGCCCACCCCCCGCAGGAAATCTTCATGATGATCCGCGCGGGCAAGCGCGAGGAGGTCCTGTCCTCCGACTCTATGTGGATGTGCACCTCCTGCTACAACTGCATCGTGCGCTGCCCGCGGGAACTGCCCATCACCCACATCATGCACGGCCTGGCCACCTACGCCAAACGCCTGGGTCTGGTGCCCCAGAACCAGCCGACGGCCCGTTTCGCCCAGATGTTCTGGGACAACCTGATGAAGAAGGGGCGGGTCAACGAGCTGAAGCTCGGCCTAGCCCTATACTTCATGAACGGCTTCGGCGAAGGCGTCAAGACCGCCCTCAAGAAGCAGAAGCTGGGCATGAACATGATGAAGACCGGCCGCATGAATCCCATGGAGATCCTCGGCGGCCATGCCGTCAAGGACCTGAGCGGCTTCCAGAAAGTCATCCAGAAGGCCCAGGAGCTGGAAGACGCCCGTATCGCCCAGCATGGCGCCCGTCAGGGCGCCTGAAGAGGAGACACCCATGGCCAAGCGACAATATTCCTTCTATCCCGGCTGCTCCTCCCAGAAGGGCGCCTCCTCCTCCAACTACCTGGTCTCGGTCCAGACCATGTGCGAGGAGCTCGACATCCAGCTCAACGAAATCCCGGACTGGAACTGCTGTGCCGCCTCCATCGGCTACGCCGGCGGTGGCGAGCTGCCGCGTCTGACCCTGTCGGCGCGCAACATCGCCCTCTCCGAGCAACACCACGCCGGCCAGGACATCGTCGCCACCTGCGCCGCCTGCTGGCTGTCCACCCGCGAGGCCGCCGAGCGCCTGCACGAGGACCAGTCCCTGCTGGCCGAGTGCAACACCGCCCTGGCGGAGGCCGGCCTCAAGCTCAAGAACGCGACTCCTATCAAGCACATGGCCGAGGTGCTGGTGGAGGACATCGGCTACGACACCATCGCCGCCAAGGTCAAGAAGCCCCTGTCCGGGATCAAGATCGCCGGCTACGTCGGCTGCCAGACCAACCGTCCCTTCGGCATCGCCGGCGAGTCCTACGAGAACCCCCGCTATCTGGACAAGCTGGTGGAGGCATTGGGCGGTGACGCCCTGACCGGCTACGAGAAGAAGGTGCAATGCTGCGGCGGCGCCCTGGCCTTCTCCGAGCCGGCCAAGTCCCAGGAGATGGTCAAGGGCATCATCGAGGCCGCCTACGACCATGGTGCCGACCTCATCGTCACCCCCTGCCCGGTGTGCCAGATGAATGTCGAGGTCTACCAGGACGAGATCAACGCCACCTACGGCACCCAGTTCAAGATGCCGGTGGTCTACTACTCGAACCTGATGGCCGTCGCCTTCGGCCGCAGCGCCAAGGAGGCCGCCCTCAACGCCCAGATCATCCCCGCCAAGGCCCTGGACGATCTGGCAGCGAAGTAGCTCCTTCGCCCGAGCTGCTTCAGGGTTGCTTGCGGAGTTGCGTCGGCCCTGAGCACCAGCCTTGAAGGCCCGCTAAGCGGGCCTTTTTTGTTCTCACCGCCAATCAGTTGGTGGCGCTCCCGGGTCGGGTAGCGTCTGGCGGGGGAACGCCGTGAATAGGGTCCCTGTAGGCTTGACGACAGCATCCAAGCTGTCGACACCCCCGCCAAACGCCCCCGACCCTTGTCGATGAGCGTGGAAACCAAAGTTCGGGCGCGATGGCGCCCAGGGTCAGGCTTCCGGGGCGATCTGATGGCGGGAGACAAGGACCTTGTTGGTCCGCCCCAGCAGGTCGAGGAGGAGTTGGACGCGCTCCTCGCCGGTCTCGGCGAGGATGCTGGCGGGAAGGCCGGTGAAGGGCCCGCTGAGGATCTGGACGCGGTCGCCGGGCTGGAAGAGGTGCTCCTGGCGCACGACGCCCGGTTCGTCGGTCGCGGCGGCGATGAGCTGCTCGATCAGCTCCGCCGGGACGATGGCCGGCTCTCCGCCAAAGCGGACCAGGCCGAGGGCGCCGCGGGTGGAGCGGATGGGTGAGCTGTCCCGGGTCAGCATGTCGAGGCGGATGAAGAGGTAGCCCGGGAAGAGGGGCTCGATGACTTC
>JAGVUH010000253.1 GCA_019136395.1 Gammaproteobacteria bacterium | reverse complement strand
GACCTGCGGGACCGGGTGGAGGAGGAACTCCTGAACTACATCGACCAGGCCACCTGGGAGAGAGCGGTGGAGGTGGAGGCCGCCGAGATCGCGTCCATGAAGGAATTTCATGCCGCTTGGGAACAGAGTATTTCCAGGCAGGCCCCGAAATACGCGGAGGGCCAGCCCCATGCGTAACGACCCCATCACCGGCTTCCGGGAGGCCCTGACCGCCGCCGGCCTTGGAGCCCCCCATGAGATCATCCCCGACGGCAAGATTCATCGTTTTCGCGCGGACAATGAAAAATCGGGCACCAATGCCTGGTACGTCTTCCACTTGGACCCGCCCGCCGCCGGAGCCTTCGGCAATTGGCGGACGGGTGAAACCGGCACCTGGTGCGCGCGGGCCGGCGGCACCCTAGACCCTGACGAGCGCCGCCGCCTGGAGGCCCACATCCGCAAGGCCCGCCAGGCTCAGGAGAGCGACCGCCGTCAGCGCCACGAGGCCGCCGCCCGCCGCGCCCTGGATATCTGGCAGCACGCCAAGCCCGCAGACCAAGCGCACCCCTATCTGCTGCGCAAGGGCATTCAGCCCCACGGCACGCGCCAAACCGGCGCCGGCCTGCTCCTGGTCCCCGTCACCCTCGACGGGCGCATCATCAGCGTGCAGACCATCAACGCCGCGGGTGACAAGCTGTTCCTGTCCGGCGGCCGCACCGCCGGCGGTTACTACCGTCTCCCGGACGCGCCCCACCATGAACCCCTGCTGATTGGCGAAGGGTTCGCCACCGTCGCCAGCCTGACGGAGGAGACCAGCGCCGCCGGTATCGTCGCCTTCAATGCTGGCAACCTCGTCGCCGTCGCCAAGGCCATGCGCGAACGCCACCCCGCCGCGGAGATCATCGTCGCGGGTGACAACGATCGTCACACCGAAGGCAATCCCGGCGCCACCCAGGCCCAGGCCGCCGCCCGCGCCGTGGGCGGCAAGGTCCTGATCCCTGAATTCGACCCGGACGAGCCTGGCACCGACTGGAACGACTGGCTTCTCCAGCGCCGCGCCCCGGGGGCGGGAGGCCACCATGGCGAGTAAGCGTGAACGTCGTGAACATCCGCCTGAACCCTTTTTGGCAAATTCACAGGAGGAGGCCGGCCACGTTGCCGATGACGGAAAAAAAACGCGCGACGAGGAAAATTTTTTAGATGACGTGCACGACGTGCACGACGTGCACGCCACCCCCGCCCACGGCGCCACCCTCCTGGAGGCCGCCCGGGTGCCGGACCCGGCCCCAGAGCCACCCAGCGCCGCGGCATCACCCGAGCTTGCCACCGCCCTGGCCCTGGTGAATGGTGCCCTGGATAACCCCGCTACCGACCCTAAGGATCTCTTCAGCGATCCCGTCATCCAGGCGATCAAGGTCATAAGGGATGCCCGGGACAAATCGCTGTGGCTCAAGCTGAAGGCCCGCCTACAGGCCGCCAAGCCCCGCGGCGTCAATATGACGGACATCACCAGCGCCACCCGCCCCGCTGGCGACCGCGAGGATGGCAACGTAGCTGATGCCCTGGTGGCACTGGCCCAGGAGCGCGCCGAGCTGTTCCATGACCCCGCGGGATCCTGCTACGCCACCCTCACCAGTCCGCCTCACGCGACCTATCGAATAGATACCCCTGGCTGGAGTGAATGGCTCTCATACGCTCATTACTCGAAAACCAAGGCCGACACCGGCATGGGACGCGCCGCCAGCGATCAAGCCTTGCGCACCGCCCGCACCGTCATCATGGGCCTGGCCAAAAATGAGGGACCGGAGCGGGACGCCTATCTCCGCGCCGCACGCAGTGGCGAAGCTTATTACCTAGACCTTGGCGATGAGGACTGGCGCGCGGTCGAGATCACCGCCGCCGGCTGGCGCATCGTCACCCGGCCCCCCGTCACCTTCTGGCGATCGTCATCCCTGCGGCCCCTGCCCGTACCCGTCGCCCCGGGGACTGGCCAGCATGAGCTGCTCTGGCGATTCGTCAACGTCGCCCCCCAGGACCGCTATCTGGCCCTCGCCTGGATGCTGGAGGCA
>JAGVUH010000651.1 GCA_019136395.1 Gammaproteobacteria bacterium | reverse complement strand
CGAACGCGAGCCCACGAAGTTGCGGCTGGCGCAGAAACGACGCAAGGCCGCATGGGACGATGATTACCGCGCTAAGATCCTGTTTGGGGCGTGAGTTATGCGCGCTCGCCCTGAAGAAGGCGCCGAACTGGTGGAGTGGGTCGTCATCGTTGCCCTCATCGCCGCTGCCGCCGTTGCCACTTACGCTCTCCTAGAAACCCGAATTTCCAGTCTGATGGAAAATGTACTGGGTTACATTGAAGGCAAAGTTCCGACCGGCAGTTAAACACCAACCCGTTCCAATTTGCGATCGTAATTGTTTAGCATCAATTGAGTGCGGTAGTTGTCGGATGCGGTTCAAGTTAAGTCGGTATTTTTTGGTTTAAGCCGAGATGTTACCGGATGACTTAGCTTTTTTATCCACATCCGTTTCACTACTTGTCTACCTTCCATTGCTGGCGCTGACGATCAGCGCCAGTTTTTTTGATCTTAAGTACAAGCGTATTCCTAACTTTCTAAGTCTCTTAGGGACCATCTTTGGTATTGCTATCAACGGCTTGTTGCTTTGGCCTGACGGAATCCCGCAAAGTCTGTTAGGCTTCGCCGTCGGCTTCACCCTGTTCCTGCCTGGTTACCTACTAGGGATGACTGGTGGCGGCGATCTCAAACTCATGGCCGCCGTAGGGTCCCTACTGGGACCCAAGCTCGCCTTCCTGGCCTTCGTTATCTACATCCTGGCCGCCCTCGTCTGGGCCCTGATGTATGCCATCTACGCTTGGGTCAGGCTAGGCGCGGAACTACCTTTTACTCGCTACTGGCTTATGCTGCGCACCCTGTTACGCACCGGCCAGCTCGCCTACCTCAAACCCAAGACCACCGAAGTCATGGGCCAGCGGTTACCCATGGCGCCCGCCATCGCCCTCGGGGCCCTCGCCGCCCCCCTCCTGTTCGCCGCTTAGGCCTTAGCCCTAAATCTGATGGCGGAGAAAACAACTCTCCGCTAGACTTCGGCTTGGAAGTACTCCTTAGGTGAGATGCCAGTCAGCACATGGATTGGTGATTTTTTTTGTAAAAGGCTCTCGGCCCGGGATTGGTTTCTTAAACCAGCAGGTAAAAAGAAGAATGAACAGATCCAGTCTGATCGCCATCCTGGGGTCCATCATCCTGGCCGCCCTCGTGGCCTGGTTGGGCAACACTTGGATCGAACGAAGGCTTAGCATTACGGAAAAGCCCCCTGAGATGACCAAGGTCCTGGTGGCAGCCAAGGATATCCCCATCGATACCAAAATTGATGTCAGCCAAATCCGTTTGGTAGAATTACCCACCGCCAGCGTCCCCCCCGGGCACTTGACCTCACCGGACCAAATTCTGGGCAAACGCCTTAAGGAAGCGGTCTATTCAGGCGAGGTCATCCTCAAGCGCCGCCTGCTGGAAGACTCCGCGGCCAGCGTGCTTTCGGTCACCCTCTCGCCCGGAAAACGGGCCGTGGCCGTGCGCGTGGATGACATCATCGGGGTTTCTGGCTTCTTGGTGCCGGGCAGCCATGTGGATGTCATCGCCGCGGGACGTGGCCAAGGCGCACGCACCGTGTTGCAGGATATAAAGGTCCTGACCGTCGGCCAGGTGCTCAAGGCCGAGGGGGGCAACCTGCGCGCCGGTTCCGTCACCCTGGAGGTAGACCCCCGCCAAGCCGAAATCCTCATGGAAGCCACAAGCGGGGGCAATGTCCGCCTCGCCTTGCGCCATCAAATGGATCGCGGCTTTGTGACACCCCCAGAAACCGCCGCGACAACTCCCCCAGAAGCAGGCACCCTCACGGCAACAACAGAACCGGAAGCCACCCAGCCCTCAGCCCCCGCTGAAACCACTCCTCCCGCGGAGGCGGAGGACCTCCTGGCGGCCATGGACAGCAAACGGATGCGGTCTATCATCGTCATCAAAGGTATGAAGGAAACCCGCACGGGGGATCAATGGGAATTCCCCCCCACAGAAGATACATCCCAGGAGGCCAAGCCATGACGTCCGCCCCCACCCAACCCCTGCATGGCAGGATCATGGGGTCAGGTCCCGGCATAGCCGCCCCGGCACGACTGCTGCTGGCATTCCTAACTCTCGCTGGGCTTCTGGTCAGGACTGGGTTTCTCGCCATTGCTCGCTGCTCCCATGCAGGACCAGCAACAGATCGCGGTCCCCATCAATAAGTCACGTATCCTCGACCTGCGGGAACCCATCGCCAGGGTCTCCGTAGCCAACCCGGCCATTGCCGACATCCTGGTGATCAATCCCAAACAACTCTACCTCAACGGTAAGGAGGTCGGGGCGACCAACATGATCCTCTGGGACAGTCAGGACCAGATAATTCGTCAGATCGGCCTGGAGGTCACCCACGACTTGGAGGCCTTGAAAGAAAAACTCTACCGCTTGCTGCCCGGTGAGCGTATCCGAGTAGATTCCGCCCGAGGTTCCATCGTTCTTAACGGCACGGTTTCCAGCCCGGGCCTTCTGGAGTCGGTGATCTCGGTCGCCAAGGCCTACGGTCCCGTGATCAATCTCCTCCAGTTGGGAGGGGCACAGCAGGTGTTGCTGGAGGTCAAGGTCGCCGAGGTTAATCGCACCCTGGGCAAGACCTTGGATTCCGACATGGGCATGCTTTACGATGGGGGCAGTGTCAAAATCGGCGCCATCAATAATGGCGTCAGCATGATCAATAACGAACTATTCAAGACATTCGACATCGCCGATTCCGGCCTATTAGCCAGTATCGCCTCCGGGAATTTTTACGCCGATATCTTCCTAGACATTGCCGAGTCGGAGGGACTGGCCCGCATCCTCGCCGAACCCAATCTAACGACCCTCAGCGGCCAGGAAGCGGACTTTCTCTCCGGTGGCCAGTTTCCGGTTTCCACCGTCGATGCGGATGGTAATACCAATACCGAATGGAAAGATTACGGCGTGCAACTCAAGTTCATCCCCCTAGTGCTGAGCTCGGGTCTGGTCAGTCTAAAGGTCAATGTGTCCGTTTCCGAGCTGGGTCCCCCGGTACAAACCACCACCGGGCCCGCCCAGAGCGTCCTCACCCGCGGCGCGAACGCCACGGTGGAGATACCCAGCGGCCAGACGATCGCCATCGCCGGCCTCCTCAGCGAGCAGTCCAGCGACAACATCGACAAGTTCCCCGGCTTAGGTAACATACCCATCCTTGGCGCCCTGTTCCGCAGTCAGGAATTCCAGAAAAGCCAGACGGAACTCGTGATCTTCGTCACCCCCAAACTTGCCAGTTCGTTCGACCCCCGCCAGGCAAAACTGCCGACAGAGGGTTTCGTCGAGCCTAGCCAGTTGGAGTTTTATCTCCTGGGCAAACAGCCCCAGCAGCGCTCTGGCGGTAAGAACTCGGGCCGCTCCGGGGCTGCCAATACCCAGGCGTTGGGACCCGATAAACACGGCACCGAGGGGGTCTTTGGCCATGATCTCTAATCATTCCCCGCATACTAACCCCGTCGTGTCCATTAAGATTGCCACAGCCGCGGATCCATCGCCGACAGGAAGCGGCTCAAGGGTACTAGGCATCATCGGTGCCGTTGTTAACCTGCTGATCCTTATTGGCTGCGCCACCGACAACGAGTTAGCCGCCGACAACTTTGGTAACACGGTGCGCCACACTATTGCCATCCAAACGGCCTACCCGAGCGCTAACGGCCAGGGCCTGGATGGTCAAAAGGCCGCCCTTGCCTTTAGTGAATACCGCAAGGATGTCGCCAAACCCAAAAAAGTCGATAGTAAAGAACTGGGCACCGTCAGCGCCGCGGGCGGCAACTAGTCCTAGCGCAGATGCGGTTCTTGGCTGAGGTGGCGATTAGCGGCTGAAATCAAGCCACTGACACGTTAGTTGCCCGGACAGGACTTTGTCTCATTCACCGAGATAGTGGAACCATGTACGTCTCCCTGAATTTACTCGTCATCGGACGTTCACACGAGGCCATCGACCCGGTGAGCGAGGTCCTGTCCCAACGCCAGGGACTGGAGGTCCTCCCTCTCCTGCTCAACCCAGGCCAGATGATCCTGCCGGAGTACATGCGCCCCGCACCGGACGCCCTAGTTTTCACGGTGGATGAGAAATGGCACCCGGAGGTATGGAAGACGATCGAACAGATTCCCGTCCCGCACCCGCCGATCTTCATTATCACCTACCTCAACGACATGGAAATCCTGCGCCTGGCCATGCGCTATGGGGTGCGGGATGTCTTCCCCATGCCATTGCAGGTGGACGACTGCGTCACCGCCATCACCAAGGTGGTGCATGAGGAACGCAAACGCCGGGGTGAAGCCGGATCGCGTCTGATTTCCTTCATGAATACCAAGGGTGGCAGTGGCGCCAGCCTCATCGCGGCCAACGTCGCCCTGGCCATGGCCCAGGAGGCCCGCTTCAGCCGGCCCATCCTGCTGGTCGACTTCGACTTTCAGTTTGGCGGCCTGCCCACCTACCTCAACCTGATCGCGCGCGATGGCCTCATCAAGGCCATGGAGTTCGTCGCCAACCTGGACGCCACCGCCCTTCAGGCCTATGTCATCCGCCACCCCAGCGGACTTCACCTGCTGGCTGCGGCCATGGACGAGATCATCATCCCGGAGGACATCACCAGTGAGCGCACTGAGAGCCTGCTGAGCGCGCTCAATGGCGTCTACGCTGACATCCTGTTCGACCTGCCGCACCGAATCGATCCCGCGATCGCCACCATCCTCAGCCATTCCGACGTCATCGCCCTGCCCGCCCAGCAGACGGTCGCCCATCTGCACGACACCAAACGCCTGCTCTACCTGCTGCGCGATCGCCTGGGCATCTCCATGGATCGGATCTTGCTGCTGATCAACCGCTATGATGCCAAGTCAGAGGTGCGCCTCGAAGACTTTACTGATGTCTTCCCCCAGGTTGCGATCCAGACCCTGCCCAGCGATTATGTCCGCGCCTCCGAGAGCATCAACCTCGGTATTCCCATTTGCGAAAGCGCGGCCCACTCCCCGTTGGGCAAGGCCCTATTGAAATTAGCCAAGGATCTGGACCAAGGTCAGACCAGCGGCAGTCTCCAGGCAAACCCCACCTCTCCCCAGCCCCCCAAAAAGGGTGGCCTGTTTGGCTGGCTGAAGAAGTGACCTTTTACGTAAGTTGAGATCGCCATGGCCCTGATCCGCAAGCCCGCCCAACTCGAGTCGACCGGCCAGCCCGTTCCGGTCCGGGATGTCTGGTCCCGGGCCATGAGCGGCACTGCCGTCCTGGGTAGCAGCTTGACCCAGGCCGAGACGGAGTGGAAACGCCAGATCTTTGATCGGGTGGTCAAATCGCTCAACCTTAGCCTGCTGCAGAATCTCGACAACAACGAGGCCCGCCGGCAGATTCATGAGGCCTGCGAGCGCTTGATGTCGCAGGAACAGGCCCCCTATCCCCAAACCACCCGCCAACGCATCATCCGCGACATCCAGGACGAGATCCTCGGCCTGGGTCCCCTGGAGTCCTTGCTTCGCGATCCCGGGATCTCCGACATCCTGGTCAACGGCGCCAACCAGGTCTATGTCGAACGGCGCGGCAAGCTGGAACAGGTGCCGGTCTATTTCGACAGCGACGGCCATCTGCTGAGCATTATCGAGCGCATTGTCTCCCGGGTTGGTCGGCGCATCGATGAATCCTCCCCGATGGTAGACGCCCGCCTGCCGGATGGGTCCCGCGTCAATGCCATCATCCCGCCCCTGGCCCTGGACGGACCCGCCCTGTCCATCCGCCGCTTCCCGGCGGACCGCCTGACGATCAACCGCCTCATTGAACTCGGTGCCTTGACCCGGCACATGGCCCAACTGCTTGCCGCGACCGTGCGGGGCCGGCTCAACATCCTGATCTCCGGGGGCACCGGCACCGGTAAGACGACCCTGCTCAATTGTCTGTCCGGCGAGATTCCCCCCGACGAGCGCATCGTCACCGTCGAGGACTCGGCGGAACTCCAGTTGCAGCAGCCCCATGTGGTGCGCCTGGAGACTCGCCCCCCCAATATCGAGGGTAAAGGTGAGATCAGTCAGCGCGATCTGGTGCGCAACAGCCTGCGCATGCGGCCAGATCGCATCGTCCTGGGCGAGATCCGCGGCGGAGAGGCCCTGGACATGCTGCAGGCCATGAATACCGGCCACGACGGCTCCCTGGCCACCATCCACGCCAACTCGCCCCGGGATGCCCTCACCCGGCTCGAAAGCATGGTCGCCATGACCGGGCTCAACCTCCCCACGGGTCCGGTCCGGGCCCAGATCGGCTCCGCCCTGGACCTGATCATCCAACTGGAGCGCCAGGAAGACGGCCGCCGCCGCATCATCAGCGTCGATGAAGTCCAAGGCATGGAAGGGGAGATCATCACCACCGCCCAAATCTTCCGCTTTGATCGGCGCGGCATCGACACCGATGGCAACGTCATTGGCAGCTTTACCCCCACCGGCCTGGTCCCCAAGTTTCAGGAACGCCTGCGGCGGCACGGCATCGACGTCGATCTGGCCGTCTACCACCCCACGCAGAACCTCTTTCGCTAGGAGCGCGCATGTCCGAGCGTCTGCTCATCGTCATCGGCATCTTCCTGATCGTCCTGCTCCTGACCCAGGCCCTGACGGCGCCCATCACCGGCGCCAGCGCTCAAAGTCGACGGCGCCTGCGGGAACGCATCGCCCAACTCTCCAGCCAGGTGATGGAAACCGAGCAAATCTCCCTCGCCCGCCACGACTACCTCCAGGGGCTCAAGCCCTACGAGCGCTGGCTGGAATCCTGGCCCATCTTCGCTCCCCTGGTCAGTCTGATCGAACAGGCGGGCGTCAAGATCCCAGCCTATCGCCTGGTGCTGTTAGCCTTGGGCGGGGTCCTGGCCGGCCTGACCCTGGTGCCCCTCTTCACTGGCAACGAGGTGCTGATCCTGGGGGCGACCGTGCTCGGCGGCTTGGGGCCCTGGATCTGGCTCAAACGCAAACAAGCCACGCGGCTGATGCAATTCGAGGAATCGCTGCCCGATGGCCTGTCCATGCTGTCCAGAACCCTGCGCGCCGGCTTGCCCCTCAGCCAGGCCCTGCTGACCGTGTCCCAGGAAATGACCGGCCCGGTGGCCAAGGAATTTGGCATCGTCTTCAACGAGCTCAACTACGGCGGGGACCTACGCAATGCCTTCCTGAGCATGCTGGAGCGCATCCCCAGCCTGGCCGTCATGGCCATGGCCGTCGCCATTATGATCCAGCGCGAGACCGGCGGTAATCTGGCGGAAACGATGGACCGCCTGGAGCGCCTGCAACGGGAGCGCTTCCGCTTTCAGCGCCATCTGCGCACCCTCACCGCCTCCAACCGCACCTCGGCCTGGATTATCGGCCTCATCCCCTTCTTCCTCGCCGGCGTCCTGGAGTTGCTGTCACCCGGCTATCTGGCCACCCTCACGGAACATCCGGTCGGCCAGTTACTCCTCTACTTCGCCTTGGGCCTGCAAGGCCTGGGCGCCCTCTGGATCCGGCGCATGGTCCGCCTCGACGTCTAGGGTGACCCAGGATGGAATGGCCCAACCGGTTCGATCTCTGGCTTACCAGCCTGCTGCTGGATGACCAAGTCCTCCAATGGCTGTTCCTGGGGGGGCTCGGACTGCTGACCTTCGTCATCAGCCTCCTGTTCAGCCGCTATGTGCAAAATCGCTTCAATCCCGTCAAAGAACGCATCGATGCCTATGTCACCGACGGCGACTACGGTGCTGGTAACGTTATCACCCTGGACGAGGCCAAGCGCGGACAGCGCTTGCTGGAACGTCTGGGACGGGGCCTGACCCCCAGCAATATCGCTAAACGGGAGAGCACCGCGGACAAACTGGCGCTACTCGGCTATCGTCGCCCGCAGGATTTGCGCCTTTTCTTCGGCTTGAAGCTGGTTGCCGGCGTGGCCTTGCCCCTGCTGACCACCGCGTTCAATCTGGTGACCGGGATTATCCCCACGGACATGACCCTGGCCATTGTTCTGGCGTCCTTTGGGCTGGGCCTCATCCTGCCAGACTATGTGCTGACCAAAAAGGTGCGCCAACGCCAGACCATACTTCGCCGGGGCCTGCCGGATGTTTTGGATATGATGGTAGTCTGCGCCGAGGCCGGCCTGGGACTGAATGCCGCCATTCAGCGCGTCGCCCTGGAGATGGAGATTCAGCACCCCTTTCTGGCCGACGAACTCAAAACCACCATGCTTCAGATGGGGGCCGGCATGGACAGCCGTACCGCTCTCCAGGAACTAGCGAACCGGACAGGCATGGCGGAGATTAGATCCCTGGTTTCCACCCTGCAGCAGGCCATGCGCTACGGCACCAGTATCAGCGAGACCCTGCGGGTGTTTTCGGAGGAGATGCGCAACAAGCGCCTGGAGGCCGCCCAGGAGAAGGCGGCCAAGGTCAGCGTGCAGATGCTCATCCCGGTGGCGCTATGCATGCTGCCCGCCGTCCTGGTCGTGGTCATGGCCCCGCCCATGATCAAACTTATCGCGAACATCAGCAAATGATTCGCGCCCTGATCCCCGCGGCGCGCCTCCTGGTCGTCGGCGCCCTCTGCCTGGCGCAGGGCTGCGTGGGCACAGCCATCAAAGAACAAAACGAGGGCAGCGGCTACGCAGCCCTGTTTGGCGGCAAATCGGAGTTGCCCTATGCCACCGAGTTTCCGGTCGGCTCCGCCGCCGAGGCCCTGGTGAAGGGTGATGCCGCCCTGGCGGCGGGCGACAGTGACCGCGCCCTGTTCGAGTACATCCGCGCCCTGCGCAAGGATGGCGACAATGCCGAGGCCTTCTACAAGATCGGCGTCATCCATGCCGTGCGCGGCAACCACGACCTTGCTGAAACCAGCTACCGCCGCGCCCTGGCCACCGATCCCCGTCACGCGGGCGCTATGACCGGCTTGGGCATCCTCCTCACCCGCAAGCGCGACTATGCCGGGGCGGAGACCCAATTGCTGGCCGCCCTGCGCATCGACCCCAAGCTACCGGGGGCCCATAACGCCTTGGGGGTCCTCGCCGACATCAAGCGCGACCACGGCCGCGCCCAAGGGCATTTTCTGGACGGCCTCGCCCTGGCCCCCAACTCCTCGACCCTGCATAACAACCTGGGCTATTCCCACTACCTGGCCGGAAAAAATCAGGCCGCCATTGCCGAATTCCGCGCGGCCCTGGAAATTAACCCCCAATACGCCATGGCCTGGCGCAACCTGGGTCTGGTCTATACCCGGCAAGGAAAATATGAAGCGGCCCTGGACGCCTTCAAAAAGGTGCAGGATCTGCCCCAGGCTTACAACGACGTCGGCTACATCGCCATGGTGGCCGGTCGGCTGGATGAGGCCCAGTCGTTCTTTGACGAGGCCATGCGACTGTCGCCGGAGTATTACCCCACGGCGGGGGAGAATGCCCGGCGGGTGCGGACGCTCAAGGACAAATAGGCGCTGCAGGAACTGCTCGTTCAGTACAGGATGGTCCCCTGTGCGGTAGTGGAGATGGTCCGCCCCGCCTCCACCTGTTGCGGGAGAAAAAGGAATTGATGAGTGTGGATTACCGTGATAATCACCTTCATGCCTGGCAGATTATTGACCCCGTCGCCAAGGGCGGGACTGTTCCCGCTGCAACTCGCATTGGGATCTAAGGGGTTATATTGATTGCTGGGCCAGCACGCGGTGACAGTGACCGGGGAATTGACTGTCCCGCGATCAATGACGAAATCTTCGATGCGGTCTCGTGTTGCGGGAGCATCATCGCCGCGACTGTCGTCTAGGGCGGCCAAATTGCCCCGTACTACTGCATAGCGAACCGCTTCACGAGCGACATCGCCTACGGCAAGGTAGGAATACAGATACAACGCCATTTCCACAAACATGAGAATCAGTATCAGGAAAAACCCTATCGTCAGAGCAACTTCGACCGTCTCGGCACCGGATTGCGATCTGGCGAAGGGGTGATGAACCTTCAAAAACTGCGGTCGGGGCCGTGGAACGGAACTTGAGTTGTTCATGGCTTAGCGGACTGGCATGAAGATGGCACGTGACACTTCCTGAATTTCTGGGAAGACCCATTTACCGCCCAAATATGGATCAACCTCGGAATTAATGGTCACTTGCAAGAATATCTCGGGCGGACGGCTCTCGCAATTGCGAATCACCTCGTCAACGGCGCAGTTTGCAACCAACTCACTTGTTTCCCCCTCATTGGCTTCTCCTTCCCTGAAGGACTGATCGTATTCCGGACAACGG
>JAGVUH010000124.1 GCA_019136395.1 Gammaproteobacteria bacterium | reverse complement strand
ATAAATTTTGGTCGATTTCTCACCGGCGTAGACCTCCATCCACTGAATCTGGCGGCTGCCCCCATAGGCCTTGGCCACCGCCGCGTCGACCACCTTGATCATCACCGGGGTGATGTCGATCCCGGTGCCATCCCCCTCGATGTAGGGGATAATGGGCTGGTTGGGAACGCGTAGGGCGTAATTCTCGCCGACGGTGATCTTCTCGCCGCTGGTGGGTACCTGAATCTTGTCGTAGGCCATGTCGTTTGTCTCATCGCGATAGCTAAAGGGAAAGGGTCCAGCCCCCGCAGGAGGTCCGAGCGAAGCTCGGGGAATTATAGGACTTCGCGGACCTCCATGGCTCTTTCCGTTATGTTTTTAATCCAGAAACATATTCTTAAACAGTAATATACCATGCCCTTGCGCCCTGACTCCCCCGCGGGAGGATTGGGAATCGACCCGTCCACCGCGCACCACGCCCTGGGCCCTGGACCTGCCACCGCGGACCGGATCATGGTCGGCCTTTCCGGAGGGGTCGATTCCTCGGTGGCCGCCCTGCTGCTCCGGGACCGTGGATACCGCCTGGAAGCCCTGTTCATGAAGAACTGGGAGGAGGACGATGGACCTGACCATTGCGCCGCCGCGGCGGATCTGGCGGATGCGACCCTCGTGGCCCGGCACCTCGGCATCCCCCTCCATTCCGTCAATTTCGCCACCGAATACTGGGACCAGGTCTTCGCCGCCTTCCTCGCCGAGTACCGGGCCAACCGCACCCCCAATCCGGACGTCCTGTGCAACCGCGAGATCAAATTCCGCGCCTTTCTCGACCATGCCCGCGGCCTGGGGGCCAGCGCCATCGCCACCGGCCACTATGCCCGTCGGGTGACGGATGATCGGGGTCATCACCTGCGGCTGAGCCGTGATCCGGACAAGGACCAGACCTATTTCCTCCACCTCCTCGATCAGGAACAGCTTGGCAGCGCCCTCTTCCCCCTTGGCGACCTGCGCAAGGGTGAGGTGCGGGATCTGGCCCGACGGGCCGGACTGACCACCGCGAACAAAAAGGATAGCACCGGCATCTGCTTCATCGGCGAGCGCCGTTTCCGCGACTTTCTCGCCCGTTACCTGCCCCCGGACCCGGGCCCCATCCTGACCCCCGCGGGAGTTCGGCTGGGTGAACACCAGGGCCTGGCCTATTTCACCCTGGGCCAGCGTCAGGGGCTGGCTATCGGCGGCCAGGCCGGAAGCCCAGAAGCACCCTGGTATGTTGCCGGCAAGGACCCGGAACGTAACGCCCTCATCGTCGTCCCGGGTCACGACCATCCCCTCCTCTTTAGCCGGGGTCTGACCGCGACCGCTCCGCACTGGATTGCTGGCCAGCCGCCGCGGGAGGCACCCTTTTCCTGCCAGGTTCGCCTCAGGCACCGCCAACCCTTGCAAGCCTGCCAGGTGGAGTATCTGGATGACACCCAGGCGCGGTTGCGCTTTTCCCAACCCCAACGCGCCGTGACCCCCGGTCAGTCGGCGGTCCTTTACCTCGATGGGGAATGCCTGGGCGGTGGGGTTGTCGCGACGACCTGTCCCTGAGGGCGCCCCTGGGCTGATCCAATATTGCGCCTCCCCATGATTGGCCAGGTATCCCGTTCCCCGTTACGATGTTGACACCCAACGCGGCGTGATTGTCGGTCTTCCCGGGTCGGGGCCTCTGGCGGGGTTGCCAACCGCAAGGATGCGGTGGGCAAGCCTACACGGATGTGATCAGGGCGTCCCCCGCCAGACGCCATTCGACGCGGGAACGCCGATAATCGATTGGCGAGGGCCATATTTTTCCACCCATTCCGCCATATTCCATCGACCAAGTCATGACCTACACCGTTCAAGATCGCCTCATCGCCCTGGGTGCAATCTACCAGGCCAGCCTGTGCGTGCGCCGCATTGCCTCCAAGGGCACGGTGGACACGGAGATCATGGAGCCCTGCATCTACAGTCTCTTCCAGAAGGATGCCGCTACCCCTGCGGAGATCTTCGGCCCCCCCGGTGCCCTGGCCCCCGGGATCCGGGAACTCGCCAACCAAC
>JAGVUH010000179.1 GCA_019136395.1 Gammaproteobacteria bacterium | reverse complement strand
CCAGTCCTTCCAGGGTGAGGCGGAAGCTGTCGGTCTGGACCCGGCGCAAGGGCTCGGCCAGGGCCAGGAGGGCGCGCTTCATGGCCGGTCCCCGGAAGATCAGCCACACCAGGGGGATCAGGGGTAACCAGAAGTGAGGGGATTCACTGGCCTCGGCCAGCAGGACCTGGCCTACCTCCAGCCAGTGGTGCGGCGACAACAGCCAGCGCAGGCCCCGCGGCAGTGAGGTGAAGGCCTCCGTGTCCCAGAGGGGTGGGGCGCTGCGGGTCCAGAGAAGGTGCTGGGCGAGATAGTCCCGGTAATTGGTCACCGTCGATAGCAGTTCCTGGGCGGCCAGGTCCAGTTCACCGAGCAGGCGCAGGTAGGCCTGGTTGGCGCTCAGGGCCTGGCCGAGGAGGTCCCGCTGCAGCGTCAGTTGTTCCCGGGCCTGGGCCTTGAGCTGGGGTGTCACCTCGTCCGGGGGCAGGCTGGCGAGGCGGTCCTTGAGCAGGCTGTCCAGGTCGCGCAGTTGTTGCAGATCCTCGGTGAGACGGATCTGCCGCAGGCTGGCGGCGGCAAGACGTTTCTCGCGCTCGCGGTTATCACTGGCGAGCTCCTCGGTATCCGGTAGTTGCTGGCGGCTGCTCAACAGGATCTGCCCCATGGCCTCGCTCAGCCCGGAGATCTCCATGCGCTGACGGGTGGCACGGTATTCCTCGTCGAGCTTCTTGGCCTGGGTGCGGAGCTGGTCCAGTTCGGTGGCGAGCTGTCCCTGGGCCGCGCTGGTTTCGCCGAGTTGTGCCGAAAGGTTGGCGTTGGCGGCCGCCAGCTCACCGACCAGGGCATGACGGCCCTCCGCGGCCCGGGTGGCCACCGCGGTCTCCTGCTTGGCCCGTTCGGCCTCCGCCAGGCGGCGTTTGCCCAGTTCCTCCCGCAGGAGTTGGACCCGGGACTGGATGCGCTTCACCTCCAGTTGGGCCTTGTCGCGCTCCGCCCGTTGCAGGTCTTCGCGAATGCCCTGGGACAGGACCTCCCGATCCAGGCGGAGCAACTCCGCGCGCAGGGCGCGCTGACGGCTGGCCTGGACCAGCAGGCGGGCCTCCTTCATGGCCGCGCTCTCGCCTTCCGGGGCCGGCTTGGCGGCTTCCTTTTCCAGATCATCCAGGGCCTTGCGGGTGTCCTGCACGGCTTGGCGGGTCGCCGCCAGGCCTTGGGGCCAATCCTGGAGGGTTTTGTCCAGATCGGCGAGTCGGGCGGTGAGGGCGGCCTCGTCGGCCGCCTCCTTGACCAGTTGCTGTTCGATGTCCGCGATCGCGGCCGTGGGGGGCGGAGGGGCGGGTTTGACCTCCGCCTTGGCCTGGAGGTCCTCGATCTCCTTGCGCAAGCGCTGTATCTCCACCGGCGCCGAGTCCAGGGTTTGGGACAGGGCGGCGGACTTGGATTCCTGGTTGCGTACGGATTCCAGGTTGCTCAGTACCTTGCGATAGAGCTCGATCAGGCGCTTGGCGATTTCCGCATCGGCGCCGGTGGCGGATTCCAGTTCCTTGATGCGACTTTCGACAAAACGCACCGTGGCGGCCGGGTCCCCGATCCCGTCGACGATCTCGGCACTGGCGGGACGTTTGTCATCGCCCTTGCCTGGGTCGGAGGGGGTCGTGGGCTGCGCCCAGGCGGTGCCCAGGGCCAGGGCGAGCAGGAGGGGTAGGGTGAGGGTGACGTGCGGGCGACTCAGGAACAAGGGGGGCTCCCATCAGGCTCGGGGGGCAAGGGGCTATGGTCCTGCCTCCGGGAGGGGGAAGCAAGCGCGGACGGTTCCCCGTGGCATCCCGCCGGGCCCGAGCCGAGGGTTATCCCTTACTGCGTGGATTACCTGAAGAAAATGATCTTTACGTGCGAAATTCTTGCCTTTTTCGTCACGGAATGGCTATAGTTTGGACTGTGCGTTGCTCGAACGAGCGACGGCTGTTGCCTGCAAGAGACCTCGTGAGGGGACGGGGGGGAGAAAACGCTCATGACCCTAGCCGTGCGCTATGTTTTCCTTTCACTTTTGGCTTTGGTCCTGGTCTATCTGACCGGGTGCTCCAGTACCGGTGACTCCGAACACAAGGTGGGTCACAAGACTTCGTCGGACGCGACCTTCCCCGTACCAGCGGGCATCGAGGATAACGTCGAATTCTGGCGCAAGGTTTACGGGGAGATGGACCGTTCCCAGGTCGCCATCCATGACAATCTGTACATGGGGGCCGTCTACGAGGTAGTCGAGGTCCCCGCCGCCTACCGTGGCAGCAGCGAGAGCCGTCGGGCCTTCGTCAAGGGTAAGCAGCAGGAGTATCAGGACCGTCTCGCCACCCTGGAGCGGAAGCTGGTCAGCGGAGAGTCCCTGACGGCGGCGGATCGGGAACTCCAGTCCAAGCTGGAGGCCGTCGGCGGCCGGAACGCCGTATTCGGCGCCTCCGAGCGGGTGCGCGCCCAGCAGGGCATGCGCGAGCGCTTCCGCTCCGGCATGGAGATCAGCGGGCGCTACGACGCGGCCTTCCGCGAGATCTTCCGCAAGCACGGCGTGCCCGAGGACCTGGCCTTCCTGCCCCATGTCGAATCCTCCTTCCAGTCCCGGGCCCGTTCCGGGGTCGGTGCCGCCGGGCTCTGGCAGTTCATGCCCGCCACCGGACGTATCTACGACCTGCAAGTCGATCATCGCATGGACGAGCGCATGGACCCCATGCTGGCCTGCGAGGGGGCGGCCCGCTACCTGGCCGCGGCCCACAAGAAGCTGGGGAGCTGGCCCCTGGCCATCACTTCTTACAACCACGGCCAGGGCGGCATGGCCAAGGCCAAGAGCCTTCATGGCAACGATATCGGCAAGATCGTCCAGAACTACAAGGGCGAGGCCTTTGGCTTCGACTCACGCAACTTCTACTCCCAGTTCGTCGCCGCCCGGGAGGTCGCCGGCAATCCCGACAAGTACTTCCCCGAGGGCGTGGCCTACCACAAACCCCACGATCATGACCGGCTGGTGTTGCGCCATGCCATGCCCGCCGAGCAGGTGGCCCGGCACTATGGCCTCTCGGTTTACCAGTTGGACGACCTGAATCCTTCCTGGAGCAACGCTATCGTTCAGGGTCGGGCCTCGATTCCGGCCGGGGCCAGCGTCTGGTTGCCCGCCGGCACCACCGAGCGGATCACCGATCACCCCTCCCCGACCTCCGCCTCCACCCTGCTTGCCCGGTCGGACCGCCAGGATGAGCGCGAGAGCGATTTCGTGACGGTACGGCGCACCGAGGTCAAGGCTGAGCCCGTCCTGGCCCAGGCCGAGAGCCGCGCCAGCGCCAAGAGCAAGTCCACCTCCGCCAAGTCGACGGCCAGCAATCAGGAACCGGCCAAGACCGCGAAGGATGGCAAGGCGATGCTGGCCAAGGCGGATACCAAGGCGAAGGGCAAGGCGGATGGCAAGGCGGTGGCCAAGGCCAGCGGTCCGGCGGCCGACAAGGGCCAGAAGGGGGCCAAGCAGGTCGTGGCCAAGGCCGATACCAGCTCCACCAAGGGCAAGGACAAGGCCGCCATCAAGACCCATGTCGTCAAGCCTAACGAGACCCTCTTCCGCGTGGCGGTCATGTACGACTTGAGCGTGGACGAACTCAAAAAGCTCAATAAGATGAGCGCCAAGGACAATACCATCAAGGCTGGTCAGCGTATCAAGGTCAGCGGCTGATCCCACGGGGTCTGGGCCCCATCTGGAACACGAGCCCCCCCTCAACCCCGTCGGCACTTTGTGGCCGCCGGGGTTGTTTTTTTCCGCTGCTGGCGTGGGCGCTCGCGGTTCTCAACCCTCAGCCCTCAGCCCTTCAACCCTGTACCTTTAGCTTTCAGCCTTAGCCCCAACCCTAGCCCGCAGATCGCGGCCCCCTATCCCCGCCCAGCAGAGACCTCTCACCATGAATTTCGTCGATCTCAAGACCCAGTACGAACGCATCGAGGCGGATGTCCAGGCCCGCATCCAGGCGGTGCTGAGCCACGGGCGCTATGTCATGGGCCCCGAGATCACCGAACTGGAGGAACGCCTGGCGGCCATGGTCGGGGTGCGGCATGCCGTGGCCGTGGCCTCGGGGACCGATGCCCTGCTCATCGCGCTCATGGCCCTGGAGGTCGGACCGGGGGATGAGGTCATCACCACGCCCTTCACCTTCATCGCCACCGCCGAGGTCATTGTCCTGCTAGGGGCCCGGCCGGTCTTTGTCGATATCGATCCCCGCACCTACAACCTGGACCCGGCGGGGATCGCCGCAGCCCTGAGCCCCCGCACCCGGGCCATCCTGCCGGTGAGCCTCTATGGCCAGTGCGCGGATCTGGATGCCATCAATGCCATCGCCGCGGGCGCGGGTCTGCCGGTGATCGAGGACGCGGCCCAGAGCCTGGGGGCGACCTACCAGGGGCGGCAATCCGGCGGCCTCTCCACCATCGGCTGCACCAGCTTCTTTCCCTCCAAGCCCCTGGGGGCCTATGGCGATGGCGGGGCCTGCTTTACCGATGACGACCACCTGGCCCTGGCCATGCGCCAGATCCGGGATCATGGTCAGGACCGCCGGTACCACCATATCCGCCTCGGACTCAACGGCCGCCTGGATTCCATCCAGGCCGCGGTGCTCCTGGCCAAACTCGCCATCTTCCCGGATGAGGTCATCGCCCGCGGCCGGCTTGGCGCCCGGTACTCGGAACTCCTGGCGGGGGCATCCTGCGTCACGCCCTTCATCGAGCCCCACAACACCAGCGTCTTCGCCCAGTACACGGTGCATCTGGCGGAGCGGGAGCGGGTCGCCGCCCGCCTGGCAGAACTGGGCATCCCCACCGCCGTCCATTACCCCATCCCCCTGAACCTGCAACCGGCCTTTGCCGGGATCGGTCCCCCCGCCGGCGCCCTGCCGGTGTCCGAGCGCGCCGCCGCGGGGGTCCTCAGCCTGCCCATGCACCCCTATCTGCGGGACGCCGAGCAACGGCAGGTGGCGGAGGCCTTGCGCCAGGCCCTGGCGGCTTGAGAGCCCCTGTCCGGGCCCTTCCTACCCTCAAGACAAGGATGATCGGCGAATCCAATCAAAATCAGAGAAACATTCGATTTTAAAAGTCGTCGGCCGGCGCCTATCCTCTCGCCATCGTCAATAGGAGGCAGCCGAGATGACCAAGACCTTCACTTTCGCCATCGTCCACTTCACCGTGGCCTTCAGCGTGGCCTATGCCTTGAGCGGCAGCATCCTCATCGGCAGCGCCATTGCCCTGGTGGAACCGGTAATCAACACCATCGCCTACTTCTTCCACGAGAAGGCCTGGGAGCGAATCCAGGCCCGCCGGCAGGCGGGCACCACCGCGGACACGCCGGTCGCGGCAGGGATGACGGCCTGAATTCCTTCCAGGGGAATTCAGCCTGAGGCTGGTCCGGATCGGGCGGCCTCTGGCGTAGCGAAGGCGACCAGGTGATCCACAGCCACCCGAATGCCAATGCGCTCGCCGATGCCGTGGTTGTGATGACTCTGCACCAGGCAGAGGATGATCTGGCCGCTGGTCAGGCGCAGGCTATAGAGATATTCGGCGCCGCGGAAGGCGCGGTTGACCACCTCCACCTGGAGGGAGCTCTCGTCGTCATGGAGGATATCGTCCGGCCGGAGCAGGATTTCCGCTCGGGTGCCGGGGGCCAGGCCGTGAGTCCGGGTGCCGGCGAGCAGGCCGAGGTCGGTGTCTATCCGCCACTCATCCACCACCCGCCCGGGAATCATGACCCCCTGGCCGATGAAGTCGGCGACGAAGCGGTCCGCGGGTTCGTGATAAAGGTCGAAGCCGCTGCCGACCTGATGGATGCGCCCCCCGGCCATGACGGCGATCCGGTCCGCCATGGCGAAGGCCTCGTGCTGGTCGTGGGTGACCAGAATGGCCGTGCTCCCCTCGCGCTTCAGCACTTCCCGCACCTCCCGGGCGAGCTGCTCCCGCAGTTCGGCGTCCATGCTGGAGAAGGGTTCGTCCAGCAACAGGATGTCCGGCCGCGGCGCCATGGCCCGGGCCAGGGCGATGCGCTGCTGCTGGCCGCCGGAGAGTTGATGGGGATACATGGCCCCGGCGCCGGCCATCCCCACCAGATCCAGCAGTTCGGCGACCCGCGCCTGGCGCTCGCCCCGGCCTAGGTGGCGCAGGCCAAAGGCGACATTGCGCGCCACGCTCAGGTGGGGGAAGAGGGCGAAGTCCTGGAAGACCATGCCCGCCCGGCGCGCCTCCGGCGGCAGGTTCAGACCGGCCCCGGCCACCAGCCGACCCTGGAGGTGGATCTCGCCGCTGGCGACGGGTTCGAAACCGGCCACCGCCCGCAGCAGGGTGGTCTTGCCGCAGCCGCTGGGCCCCAGCAGGCAGCCGATGTCGCCCCGGTCCAGGCTGAAATCCACCCCCGTGACGATGGGCACCCCGCCATAGGCGACCGAGACGCCGCTGATCACCAGTTGACCGCCGAGTTTTCGTTCAGACCCCTCACGCCCCAGTGGGGCTGCGGCGGCACCCGTTGCCGATTCTGTTCCTCCCTCCCCCCTGGCGGGGGAGGGTTGGGGAGAGGGGGATTGCAGGGTTACGCCGCCGTCAGGGATAGTGCGGGGCTGGCGTTCAGTGGGGCTGGGCATGGCGGGACCGGGTGATGGAGCGGCTGAGGAGGATGACCGGCGCCAGACCGGCGAGGACGATGGCCAGGGCCGCCGGGGCGGCGTCCGCCAGGCGTTCGTCCGCCGCCAGTTCGTAGACGCGCACCGCCAGGGTGTTGAAGTTGAAGGGGCGCAGGATCAGGGTGGCGGGCAGTTCCTTGAGTACGTCGACGAAGACCAGCAGCAGGGCGGTGAACAGGCTGCCGCGCAGCATCGGCAGGTGGACCCGCCGCAGGACCGTCCCCGGGCTCAGCCCCAGGGAACGGGCGGATTCGTCCATGGCCGGGCGGATCTTGCCCAGGCCAGTCTCCACCGTCTGCAACGCCACCGCCAGAAAACGCACCAGGTAGGCGAAGAGCAGGGCGACCAGGGTGCCGCTCAGCAGCAGGCCGGTGGAGAGGTCGAAGCTTGCCCGCATCCAGGCGTCCACCTGGTTGTCCACCCAGCCGAAGGGGATGATGACACCGACGGCGATGACCGTCCCCGGCACGGCATAGCCCAAGCCCGCGATCCGCACCGCGGCCTTGACGCCGCGGGTCGGTTGCAGGCGCTGACCATAGCCCAGGACCAAGGCCAGCAACAGGGCCAGGACCGCCGCCGTCGCCGCCAGCCCCAGGCTGTGACCGACAAGCCGCCAGAAGGCGTCGTCCAGGACGGAGCCGGCGACCTCCAGGGCCCAGGCCGCCAGTTGGCCGGCGGGGATGAGGAAGCCCAAGGCCAGGGGCAGGAGGCAGAAACCCAGGGCCGTCAGTCCCCGCCCGCCGGTGAGGGGATGGCGCCGGATGGCCTGGTGCCGCTGGCTGGTCTGGTGATAGCGGGCCTGGCGCCGGGACAGGCGCTCCAGGAGGATGAGCAGGAAGATGAAGCCCAGCAGCAGGGCCGCGAGCTGGGCCGCCGCCGCCGTGTTGCCCAGCCCGTACCAGGTGCGGAAGATGCCGGTGGTGAAGGTGGCGACGCCGAAGAACTGGACGGTGCCATAGTCCGCCAGGGTCTCCATCAGGGCGAGGGAGAGGCCGGCGACGATGGCGGGCCGCGCCAGGGGCAGGGCGACGGTGAAAAAGGTCCGCCAGGGGCCGTTGCCCAGGGTGCGGCTGACGTCCAGCACGCACAGGGACTGGCCGAGGAAGGCGGCCCGGGCCAGCAGGTAGACGTAGGGGTAGAGCACCAGGGACAACATCACCACCGCCCCTGGCAGGGAGCGGACCTCGGGGAACCAATAGTCGCCGTAGCCCCAGCCAAACCAGCCGCGCAGGGCCGACTGGACGGGGCCGGCGAAGTCCAGCAGGCCGGTGTAGGTGTAGGCGATGATGTAGGCCGGCATGGCCATGGGCAGCAGCAGGGCCCACTCGAACAGGCCCCGGCCGGGGAAGCGGCACATGCTGACCAGCCAGGCGGTGCCCACGCCGCCGATCAGGGTCCCCACCGTCACCCCCAGCATCAGCCAGAGGGAATTGACCACATAGTCCTGGAGGACCGTCGCCGCCAGGTGTTCCCAGACCTCCCCGGCGGGGACGAGCATGAAGCCGAGCACCACCAGCACCGGCAGGGCGAGCGTCAGGGCCAGAGCCGTCACCCCCAGGGTCCAAGGGCCCGGGCGGGCACCCGGGGACTCAGTCGCGGCCAGGGTCAACATAGGGAAGCTTCATGAGGTCTTGTCGGGCGGTTGGTTACTCAATCCGGGGGAGGGGAATGGCGGATAACATGGCCCGGCAGGGTGCGTCTGGAGCCCCTGCCGGGGGTGGAATGGGTCATGGGATGAGGCGACAGGATGGCGCCACGAGGTCAGGGGTCCCGGTCAGAAACTGAGCATGGAATTATACCCGAGGTGCCGCGCTTTCCCGCCGCGCTGGCTCGGATCAGAGGACAGGGCGTATCGTCGCCGCTGGTAGTTTGCCGACCCCCGCGATCCGCGACTCGCGATTTGAAGTCCGATACCCGAGCCCCGATACCCGAGCCCCGTGCCCCGTGCCCCGATAACCAAGGCCCTGACTGCGGCTATTTCCAGCCCGCCCGGTCCATGAGCTTGACCGCCTCGCCGTTGAGCTCGCCCAGCCGGGTCAGGTTGATGCCATCGGCCTTGAACTCGCCCCAGGCGGCCAGGGTCGCGCTGACTGGCACCCCGGGACGGACCGGGTACTCGCCATTGGTCTCCGCGTACCAGGTCTGGGCCTGGTCGCCCGACAAATACTCCAGGAGCTGGATGGCTTCCTCCCTGTTCTTCGCTCCCTGGGTCAGGGCGGCGCCGCTGACGTTGACATGGACGCCTCGGCCCGCCTGGTTGGGCCAGAAGACCTTCATCTTCGCGGCGGCCTCCCGCTGGTTCGCCTCGGGGGCGATTAGCATCCCAGCCAGGTAATAGGTATTGGCGATGGCCAGGTCACACTGGCCCGCGGCGGCGGCCAGGATCTGGTCCCGGTCCCCGCCCTTGGGCGGGCGCGCCAGATTGGCCACCAGCCCCTTGGCCCAGGTCTCCGTCGCCTCAGCGCCATCCGCGGCAATGAGGGAGGCGACCAGAGACTGGTTGTAGACATTGTCCGAGGAGCGGATGCAGATGCGTCCCTTCCATTTGGGATCGGCCAGGTCCTCATAGGTGGACAATTCCTCGGCCTTGACCTTGCCGGCCACATACAGGATGGGCCGGGCCCGCAGGGTAAGCCCGAACCAATGGCCCGTCGGGTCCCGATAGGCCGCGGGGATGGCGCTTTCCAGGCGCGCGGATCTGACCGCCTGGGTCACCCCCGCCTCCTTGGCCCGATGGAGCCGGCCCACGTCCGTGGTGATCAGCAGGTCCGCCGGGGAATTCAGCCCCTCGCTTTGCAGCCGCTGGAGCAGGGCGTCCTCCTTGCCGGTGACCAGATTGACCTTGATCCCGGTCTCCTGGGTGAAACGGTCCATTAGGGGCTTGATCAGTTCCTCGCTCCGGGCGGAATAGAGGTTGACCTCGGCGGCCAGGAGGGGTAGGGGGAGGATAGCCAGGACCAGAAGGCCGGCGGTAATCAGGCGGCGACCGGGGCGGCGACCGGGGCGAAGTTGGGTGCGAAGACGGAGGCGGAGATCGTGGCGAAGGCGAGGGAGAAGGGGAAGGCCGGCGAAGGACATGGGTAGGGGACTCCAGCTACTAGGGATAGGACAGGCACGGGTAAGCGCGAGGGCCGCACGCAAGCCGCTGGCGGGGCACCTCGGCAAGAATTGCCCCCGACGTCCGCGCCACATTGACGTCCTAATTTAATGCGAAGCATTCTTATTTTCAAGGCAGTCCCGCGCCCGCTGGCGCCAGGGGTGATTTTTCCTGGGGGGTGATTTTTCCGTGTCTTCCCCGCGGGATCGTGTTATTTTGCCCAGTCCATCCGGACTGCTCCATCGCGACGGCTCGCCCCCGGGGGGGACCGCACGCCGTTCGCCCGACTGTCTCCGTATTCTTGTCTCAGGTCCCCGAGGTCATCACCGTGGAACCTTCTGCTCCCATGGAAAACCCATCCCCGCCGGAAGCGGCCCCCGCGCCGGATGCCAGGCCCCCGCGCCGGATGCCAGCGCCCATCTGGACCCCCTCCTCGAGTGCGAGGGCTTCGACCAGCTCGGGTTGCCCCCCGCCGTGCTCGATACCGTCCAGTCCCTGGGCTACGAAGTACCGACGCCCATTCAGTGCCAGTGCATTCCCCATCTGTTGGCGGGGCGCGACCTGCTCGGCCAGGCCCAGACCGGCACCGGCAAGACTGCGGCCTTCGCCCTGCCCCTAATCAGCCGGGTGGATCTGGGCCAGGGGCCCAGGCCCCAGGTCCTGGTCCTGACCCCCACCCGGGAACTGGCGCTTCAGGTGGCGGAGGCCTTTCAGACCTATGCCCGCGGCCTGCGCGGCTTCCACGTCCTGCCCCTTTACGGCGGTTCCAGCTTCGGCCTCCAGGCGCGGCAACTGGAACGTGGCGTGCAGGTGATCGTCGGCACCCCGGGGCGCATCATGGACCATCTGCGCCGCGGTACCCTGGACCTCAAGGGCTTGCGCGCCCTGGTCCTGGACGAGGCCGACGAGATGCTCGACATGGGCTTCGCCGAGGACATTGACTGGATCTTCGCCCAGACGCCCCCGGAGCGGCAGGTGGCCCTCTTCTCCGCCACCATGCCGGAGGCGATCCGCAAGGTTGCCCACGCCCACCTGCGCGAGCCGGTGGAGGTCTGTCTGGCGGCGGCGACCGAGACGGTGGAGACCGTCGACCAGTATCATTGCCTGGTGACCCGTTTCCACAAAGTCGACATGCTGACCCGGGTGCTGGAGGTGGAGACCTTCGACGCCGTGCTGGTCTTCGTCCGCACCAAGCTGCAAACCCTGGAGGTGGCGGAAAAGCTCACCGCCCACGGCTTCAACGCCGAACCCCTCAACGGCGACATGACCCAGGGTGAGCGCGAGCGTACGGTGGATCGTCTCAAGCACGGCCGCCTGGATATCCTGGTCGCCACCGATGTCGCCGCCCGGGGCCTGGACCTGGAGCGCCTCAGCCTGGTGGTCAATTACGACATCCCCATGGACCCGGCCGCTTACGTCCATCGCATCGGTCGAACCGGTCGCGCCGGGCGCGAGGGCCGTGCCCTGCTGTTCGTGGAGCCGCGGGAACGGCACCTGCTGCGGGCCATCGAGCGCACCATCCGCCGCCGCATCCCCGAGTTGACCCCGCCGACCCCGGCGGATCTCAGCGCCCACCGCATCGAGCGCTTCACCACCCTGGTCACCAAGACCCTGGCGGAGGAGGACCTGGACTTCTTTTACCGCCTGGTCGCCCGCATGGCCCGCGAGGGGGAACTGGAGGCCATGGACATCGCCGCGGCCCTGAGCTTCCTCGCCCAGCGCGAGCGGCCGCTGCAACCGGCTCCGGAGCCCGAGCCGGCGCCCAAACCCAAGTACCAGCGGCGCGAGGACAAGGGCGAGCGTTTCGAACGGCGTGGACGCTTCGACGAGGGTCGGGAGCGGGGGCCCTTCCCCGAGCGTCCCCCCCGCCCGGAACGGTCCCCGCGCAAGCCCCCCCAGGAGCGTCAGGAACGGCGCCAATGGGTCGAGGGGCTCGATTTTCTCAAGCCCGAGGACTGGCGTGAGCGTCTCTTCCAGCAGGAGCACCACGAACGTTCCCAGTACGCGGAGGCGGATGAGGACGAGGGCGCCGAGGGCGAGGGGCGCCGGCGCGGCGGCTTCCGGACGGAACGGGCCCCCGGCTATGAACGGGCGCCTGGCTTCGAACGCGCCCCACGGCCACCGCGCGCGGAGGGCCAGGGCAGGCCAGCGGAGCGCTTCGGCCGCCCTGACTTCCCTGAACGCCCCGAACGGTTCAAGGAACGGGGCGAAGCCCGCTTCGAGGCTGGTCCCCCCCGGCGCCCGGAGGCTGGCCAGGGCGAGGAGCGCGGCTTCGAGCGCCGTGAGCGGGATCGCGACAGCGGGCTGGTGAGTTACCGCATCGAGGTGGGGCGGCGCGATGGCGTGGCCCCCCGGGAGATCGTGGGCGCCATCGCCAACGAGGCGGGCATCGAGGGCCGGTTCATCGGTCGCATCGACATCGAGGACGATTACAGCCTGGTTGACCTGCCGGAGGGCATGCCGCGGGAGATCTTCCAGCATCTGCGCGGGGTCTTCGTCCGCGGCAAGCGGCTGAATCTCAGTCTGGCGGGGCCGGGGGCGGCACGGGAGCGGGAACGCGGTGGGCCCGGCAAGCGGCCCTTCAAGCCCCGGGAGTTCCGGCCCGGGGGCGGGGATGACCGTGGCGCCGAAAACCGCCCGGGACCGCCCAAGGGCTTCAAACCCCGCCGCCGGCCACCCGAATCCTGAGGGGTCGGGAGGACGACAGGCGCGGAGTATTAGTTTAACAGGGTTTACTAATATATTGATCGAAGTCAACACTCAGGGTGCGGGCTGCTAGTATTCTTCATGGCGACGGACCTCGGCGGGTGACGCTCGGGGCCGCGCCCGACTCCAACCTTGAGGAGAAATAACCATGTCGATCAACAGACGTTTGCTGCTTGCCGCCGCCATCGCCGGTTCGACGGTGCTGGCATCCTTCTCCGCGAATGCCTTCTTCGGCGCCATGAACCCCTTCCGTAGCTGGGGCGGCGGGCCCTGGGGCTGGGGGGGTGACCCCTGGTATGGCGGTTACTATCCCTATGGGGGCTACTACCCCCACTATGGTGGCTGGGGTAGCCCCTACGGCTGGGGTGGATATCCGGGGTGGGGTGGTTACCCTGGCTGGGGCGGCTATCCGGGCTGGGGTTATCCCGGCTGGGGTGCCTATCCCTACGCGGCTCCCGCCGCACCCGCCGCGCCTGCGGCCAAAAGTGCCAATTAGTCTTTGAGTCCGGTCCCGCGCCCTCCGGCGCGGGGTTGACACCCTGTTACCCGGCGCGACCAGTTTGCCCGGTTTCCCGCGCCCTTGGCCGCGGCTGAAGCCACTGCATCACCCCACCCTCCCGACCCTTGCCACGGTCCACCCCCAGCTTTGCTCTCACCCTCACCCTGATCTGACTGTCATGGGGGCTGGCACCTCTGACGATGGAAGACACTGCCGGTGTCTTCCCCGCTGACCTTTGGCCTCCCTCCTCCCCTCTGTCTCCCTAGCAAGCGCCCAGGACCAGCCCCGGTCCGGCCCAGCCCCAGGTATCAGCCACAGCCCCGGTCCCGTCCCCGGTGCCAGGCTTCCCCGATCCCGTGGGGGCGGGGTAAGATGCCCCGACCCTGCGCCTGACCGCCCCTGGCGGGCGATGCGAATCCCCCCTTGTAGCGCCGTCCGTCCGGTCGGCTTGGAATCTCCCGATGCACAGCCCCGCTGACGACGACGAACTGCGTCGCGATATCGATTTGTTCACCGCCCTCCTCGGCGAGGTCCTGCGCGAGCACAGCCCCAAACGGGTGCTGGTGATGGTGGAGCGCCTGCGGGAGGGCTTCGCCGCCCTGCGCGAGCAGCCGGACCCCGCCCAACTGGACCGGCTGCTGCAACGCATCCAGGCCCTGGATGCCCAGACCCTGGCGGAGATCATCCGCTCCTTCACCATCTACTTCGGCCTGGTCAACACGGCGGAGGAGGTGCACGGCTACCGCCACCGGCTGGATCAGGTCAGCGAGGGCGGTCCCCTCTGGGTCGGGTCCTTCGATCACAGCCTGCGCCAGTTGCAGGCGGAGGGCGTGGGCCCCCGGGAGTTGCAGCGCCTCCTGGACCACCTGCTCTATTTGCCGGTCTTCACCGCCCACCCGACCGAGGCCAAGCGCCGCACCATTCTCGAAACCTTCCGCCGCATCTTCCTCCTGGCCCAGGACCTGCGCACCCGCCGCCTCAACGAGGAGGAGGCCGAGGAGCGCCTGGGGGCCATCCTCGCCCAGATCCAGATCCTGTGGAAGACGGACGAGGTGCGGGTCCACAAGCCCCAGGTCGCGGACGAGGTCAAGCAGGGGCTCTACTTCTTTCGTGAGTCCCTTTTCCAGGCCGTCCCCCAGGTCTATGCCAGCCTGGAGCGGGTCACCCGCCGGGTCTATGGCGCCGAGGCCAACATCCGCATCCCCAGTTTCCTCCGATTTGGCTCCTGGATCGGCGGCGACCGGGACGGGAACCCCTTCGTCAAGCCCGAGACCACGGCCCTGGCGGTGCGCATGCATCACCGGCTGGTGCTGGAGGAATACATCGAGCGGGTCCGCGACCTGGGACGGATGCTGAGCCACTCCGATAGCCTCTGCCAGCCCTCGCCCGCCTTCCTCGACAGCCTGGACGCCGACGAGGGCTACTGGGTCGAGACCATGGGCGAGAGCCTGCGCCGCTTCGTCCACGAACCCTACCGCCGCAAGCTCGCCATTGTCCGCCACCGCCTGGAGGCCAACCTGATCCGGGTCCAGGCGCGCCTCGCCAACGCCCCCGAGGACCCGCCCCGGGGCTATGACGAGGCCAAGGACTTCCGCCGCGACCTCTATCTGATCCGTGACTCCCTCATCAGCCATGGCGACGCCAGCGCCGCCGCCGGTCCCCTGCGGGACCTGATCCGCCTCGCCGAGAGCTTCGGCTTTCACCTGATGCACCTGGACCTCCGCCAGGAGGCGGGGCGGCACACCGCGGCGGTGGCGGAGCTCTTCGCCCGCCAGACCGGGGCACCCTACTACCAGGCCCTGAGCGAGGAGCAGAAACGGCTGGCCCTGGCGGAGGCCATCGGCCATCCCCATCCCTTCCACATCGACAAGCCCAGCCTCACCGCCGCCACCCGGGAGACCCTGGAGGTCTTCGAGGTCATGGCCCGCCTGGGGGCGGAGATCGGCCCCGAGGTCTTCGGCGAGTACGTCATCTCCATGACCCACGAGGCCAGTCACGTCCTGGAGGTGATGCTCCTGGCGCGGCTGGCGGGCCTGGCCGGCCGTGACCCGCGGGGCTGGTTCTGCCGTGTGCGCGTCAGTCCCCTGTTCGAGACCATCGAGGACCTGAACCGCAGCGAGCGGGTCATGGCCACCCTCCTCGACGACCCGACCTACGCCGCCCTGCTGCAAGCCTCCGGCAACCAGCAGGAGGTGATGCTCGGCTATTCCGACTCCTGCAAGGACGGCGGCATCCTCGCCTCCACCTGGCACCTTTACGAGGCCCAGCGCCGGCTCATCGCCCTGACCCGGTCCCGCGGGGTGGAGTGCCGGCTCTTCCACGGCCGGGGCGGGACCGTCGGGCGCGGCGGCGGACCCACCTACGAGGCCATCCTCGCCCAGCCGCCGGACACGGTCCATGGCCAGATCAAGTTCACCGAGCAGGGCGAGGTCCTCTCCTACCGCTACGCCAACCCGGAGACGGCGCGCTACGAGCTGACCCTGGGCATCAGTGGCCTGATGCTCGCCAGCCGCTGCCTGATCCAGGCCCCGACCCCGGATCGCCAGGATTACCTGGGCATCATGGACGAACTGGCCCGCCTGGGGGAGGCGGCCTATCGCGACCTGATCGCCAGCCCCGGCACCCTGGATTACTTCTACGAAGTGACCCCCATGGATGCCATCGCCCTGCTCAACATCGGTTCCCGGCCCTCCCATCGCCAGCAGGCGGACCGCTCCCTGGCCTCCATCCGCGCCATCCCCTGGGTCTTCGGCTGGGCCCAGTCCCGCCATACCCTGCCGGCCTGGTACAGCCTGGGCAGCGCCCTGGAGCGCTGGCGCGGTGACGAGGTCGAGCGCCTGGCCAAGCTGCAAAAGATGTATCAGGACTGGCCCTTCTTCCGCGCCCTGCTCAGCAACAGCCAGATGGCCCTGTTCAAGGCCGAGCCGAGCATTGCCGAGCACTACCTGCGTCTGGCCCGGGACCCGGAGCAGGCGGGGCGGACCTACCGGCGCATTCGCGAGGAATACCAGCGCAGCGTCCGCCAGATCCTCCATATCGCCGGGCTGCACCATCTGATGGAGGAGACCCCGGAGCTTCAGCACTCCCTGGCCCGCCGCAACATCTACCTTGATCCCCTCAACCACATCCAGGTCGCTCTACTGGAGCGCTACCGCCAGGGTGCCACTCCCGAGGACCGGGAGCAATGGCTGGACCCCCTGCTGCGGTCCATCAACGCCATCGCCGCTGGGGTGCGCAATACCGGGTGAGCCTTTGGGGTCATGCGCTCGTCAGCCCTTTGATAGTGGTTACGCCACCGATTGGTTTCCCTTGGTGCTGGTGCATGTTGGTGCGGTCGCCCTTGGAGAGGCTGCTCCGGGTCGGGTGGTGTCTGGCGGGGGACG
>JAGVUH010000248.1 GCA_019136395.1 Gammaproteobacteria bacterium | reverse complement strand
CCTCAGAGGGTGGGGCTCAAAGCGACGACCGGGTTACGTGGCCCATTCTACTAGCGCGGGAAAGGGCGCCGCGCAAATCGCGAAGCGCCACGCAGGCCAGGGGTTGGCGTGAAAGTCACGGGAAAGCCTTTAATTATCATGGGGGTGGTGCCTCTCCCCATGACGGTTAGGCAGGGTCATAAGGTTGCCGAAGCCGGGTGCGATGCAAGCTCAGATAAGACCGGGGCCCTTGCGGCGTTATGATTTCATGCACGGCCACCAGTAACCGCCGCAGGCAATCGCACGCCACCACCTCCAGGTCACAACCCGCATCCCGCACCAGTCATTAATTGGCCGCATGGAGGGGCATGGGCCTTGCCCGGGGCGGAGGCTCATGGTCAGGCAGTTCAATGCCAAAATTCAATTCGACCGATATCGCGAGGGGATCGAGCCGAAACGCATCGAAATCCGCCCATGAAAAACCCCGTCTCGGATGTCGGGTGCGGCGATTCGCGAGAAACTGCGCGGGACTCGCAGCCGAACCGAATGCCTTGTCGGCGCGGGCGCCTTTCAGGTTAGCGAGGCTAGAGAGGATTCCGGGCGGTCACCGGCGCGCGCAGCTGGCGCACGATGGCCATGGCCATCTCCAGGGCCTGCTCATAGTTGAGGCGGGGGTCGACCTGGGTGCGGTAGGCGCGCTCCAGGCCCACCTCGTCAAGGCCGCGGGCGCCGCCCAGGCATTCGGTGACGTCATCGCCGGTGAGTTCGAAATGGACCCCACCCAGTCGGCTGCCCTGTTCGCGGTGGATGTCGAAGGCCTGGCTGAGTTCTTTCAGGATCTGGTCGAAGCGGCGGGTCTTGTAGCCGCTGGCGGTGGTCTCGGTATTGCCATGCATGGGATCGCAGACCCAGAGCACCGGGACGTCGGTCGCCCGCACCGCCGCGATCATGCCCGGCAGTTCCCGGGCGATCTGGTCGGCGCCAAAGCGGTGGATCAGCACCAGGCGCCCGTGCTCGCGGTCCGGGTTGAGCCGCTCCACCAGGGCGCGCAGCCAGTCGGGGGTGGCGCCCCCGCCGACCTTGACGCCGATGGGATTGGCGATACCGCGCATGAATTCCACGTGGGCGCCCCCGGGGTCGGCGGTACGGAAGCCGATCCATGGCAGGTGGGTGCTGAGCGCGAACCAGCCCGGAAAACGCCGCACCTGGCGGGTCAGGGCCTGTTCGTAGGGCAGATGCAGGGCCTCGTGGCTGGTGAAGAACTGCACCCGCGCCAGTTCCCCGGCGCTACCGCAGCCCACCGCGCGCATGAAGCGCAGAGACTCGCCCAGCTCCTCGACCACCTTGCGGTAGTCGCGGGCGCTGGGTGACTGGGCGACGAAGGCCAGGTCCCAGTTTTCCGGATGGTGGAGATCAGCGAAGCCCCCCTCGGAGAGGGCGCGGATGAAGTTCAGCGTCAGGGCGGCCCGGCCATGACCCTGGAGCAGGCGCGCCGGGTCCGGGGTCCGCGCGGCGAGGGTGAATTCCGGCCCGTTGACCAGGTCACCGCGATAGCTGGGCAGCACCACCCCCTGGCGGGTCTCCAGGTCCGCCGAGCGCGGCTTGGTGTACTGGCCGGCGATGCGACCGACGCGGATCACCCGCTGCTTGAGCCCCAGTACCAACACCAGGCTCATCTGGAGCAGAATCTTCAGCTTGTTGGTGATGGTCTCCGGGCTGCAATCGGCGAAGCCCTCGGCGCAGTCGCCCCCTTGCAGCAGGAAGCCCTCGCCCGCCTCGGCCCGGGCCAACTGTTGGCGCAGGGACTGGATCTCCCAGGAGGTGACCAGGGGCGGCAGGGACCGCAACTCCGCCAGGGTGGCCTCCAGGGCCACCGGGTCGGGGTAGTGGGCCTGTTGGAGGGCGGGGCGTGCTTGCCAGGAGGCGGGGGACCAGTCAGTCATTCACGAGGCCGCCTGGGCCGCCCGCCCAGCCTCGAAGGCCGTTTCGTTGACCGCCACCAGGTCCGGCTTGCGGGCGCGAAAGCGGTGGACGATCTCCTCTTTGAGAATCGCGGCGGGGAAGGGCAGATAGTCGGCGAT
>JAGVUH010000312.1 GCA_019136395.1 Gammaproteobacteria bacterium | reverse complement strand
GATGGCGGCGTCCAGGGCGGCGAGAGTGCTTTCCCGTTCGGCCCAGGGGTCGCCTGCACCTTCTACTTCAGGCACGTTGTCAAACGCCGCGGCGAGTCCTGACTTTAGTGAAGTGGCCAGGAGACCCGATAGCAGTCGGGAAAGATCCGCGGGCAGGTCTGGCAAAACTGGCGTATTGCCGCCCCATTCGGCCGCGGATTTGCCGGGCCGGCTGGCGATGGCGGCGACGGACCGGGCCAGCATCTCGGGTGCTTTGGCGGCCCAGTGGTCGCAAGCGGACTGCATGATCGCCAGAACGTCGGTTTTGGGCAGGGGCGCGGCGGCGAGGGTTTCGCGGGCCTGGCGGTTGGCCTCGATGGCGGCGCGGAGGCGGCGGGCCTCTGAGTCGATACCCGCTAAAACTTCTCTAACGGTGGATAGGTCGCTCATGGATTACTCCCGGTTACAACGCGGCCGGCGGCGATCTTGACGCGGCCGGTGGCGATCGCGCGACACCAGGCCAAATAGCGGGCTCAGGCTGGTGGGTGGCCGGGCGGCATCCTTACCGATTGGCACGGCGGGGGCCGGCGGCGGTGGTTGGGTCACGGGACCGGCGGCGTAGAGCCCGCGGCGCGTGGCCTCGCTGCGGATGCGGGCGAGGTAAGGCGATGGTGGGGCTGGGTGGGTGTTGGTCGATTGCCTTGAGCGGATTGCGCTCCAGTGCTCTGGATAAGCCATAGCGGGTGCTCCTGGAAGATAGGGGCCCGGCCCCCAAGCCAACCAAAGGGGGCCGGGCGGGTGCCTGGCCTTGTGTCTGATCAAGATCAGGCTGGTGCCGGCTTCGCCCCCGCCAAGGGTAGTCCGCCGGCGTGTCGCTGTGAGGAAGTCAAGCCGCAGCGACAGTTACATCTTCGGTTATTGCCAGCAAAATCAAAAGCTAGGTTGATTTTAGAAAGCAAATGTCATGGATAGCCACGGCTGAGGATGGCAATGGCCAGGAGCGGGCGGCGGTGAACAGGTGGGACCTTAGGCTGGAAGCCTCAGGCGGTGGCGCGGCGCGGTGGCGCCAAGACGGCCAAATCCGGCTGAGGAACGTGGCGATCTCGCGGGCCAGGGCCTGTGACCGTTTCCATGGCGTGGCGCCGGGCGCGATCAAGTCATAGGCGGCGCGGAGGTGCATGTCGCGGCTGCGGCGCAGCAGCTGAGTACGGGCGCTTTCGACCCCCACGGCCCCGGCCAGGCCGAGGGCCTCCTCCAGGGGGTGGCCCTCCACCAGCCAGCGGTTGACGGCGGCGACGAAGCGGGCGGCGATGGCGGGCGGCGGGTGACGGCCTTCAGCCAGGGCGGCGGCGATCTCGACGAGCTCGGAAGCGGCCTCGGGGCCAGACGGCGTATGTGGGGTAGAGGTGGCGGGTTCTGGGGGCTTGGTATGCATTGGCTGGCTCAATGATAGATGGCGTTAAGTATTAGGATTCCCAATGTTAAACCCTAAGCTCTTGTATCTAGGCGAGAAGGGCGGATCGAACAACCCGCACAAGCCCGCGAGGGCAGAGGGACCCACGGCGGCTAGTGCGGGCCGGGGTGGGTCATTTGCTTCCATCGCAACCGGGCCAGGGTGTGCGGATCGCGGGCGGCGGCGCGGATCACTCGCGCGGCGGCGGGCATGGGTAGGGCCTCGCTGGCGGCAAGGGCGCCGGGATCTGGATCTGGGCGGCGGTGTTGGGCCAGCCAGCGGGGGAGGCGGACCAGGGGGCGGCCGGATTTGCCGGCGTATATCAGGCAGGCAGGGCGACCCATCCGCTCGGCTATGGTGGCCAGGCTGCGCCATTCATCGCGCAAGTCATGGCGGCTCAGGGGGCCTTTGATCTGCTTCACTTCGAGCCAGGAAAGGACGGTTTCGATGGCGAGGGGGTCGTCTACGGCTTCTCCAAGGCTGCGCATGGCTGGCAAAAGTCTGACCTTGGCAGGCCCGCCCCCTGGGGTTGGTGGTGGCGTGGGTGGGAAAACCGCGGGCCGGGGCGGCTCTGGCGGCTGGTAGCTTTCGGAGACAAGGTGCAAGCGGGTGGGGCGGGACATGGCGGTATCCTCAGGCGTGCGGTTGGGCGATGGCCTCAAGTTGCGCGTCGGGGTAGTGGGCGCGGACTTCGGCCAAGCTGACGGGCGGGCAAAAGACGTGCTCGGTTACGGTCCCATCGGGGTGATGGAGTCGCCAGAGACGCCAGGCGGGGGGCGGCGGGTTGGTATGGGGCAACGGTTCCGCCCCGACAGGTGCCGGCAAATGCGACCCATGGGTCGCATTTGATGTTTCCTGATTTTCCATGCCGGTTTGACATTCCTCCTGGTGCCCGAAGGGGGCGGTGCCTGGTGTTGCCTCTAGCAGCTCCAACAGGGCGGCGCGATAGGCGCGTATCTGCTCGCGGTTGGCCTGGGTCAGACGTTCGACGGGGCGGGCCAGAAGGCGGCCGGATCGGGCCTCGAGCTCGATACCGGCGACGCGTAGACGTTCCAGGAGGGCGGCGGCGCTCATCTCAGAAGACCGCGGCCGCCATGGCATGCTGACCGACCGGGGGCGGCGGTGGTGGGGCGGCTTGGCTGGGG